>NZ_MIJE01000031.1 GCF_001730225.1 Desulfuribacillus alkaliarsenatis
TCGCCCCAGAGTTTATCGCTTTTGTTCTCCCAGAAGACAAGAAAAGAGGGGATCCTAAGTCCCCTCGCCTTCTGGCAGAATCCCTTGTTAGCGCTCAGGTTGCTCTCCAGCAGTGCCTTATCCTCTAACAGGGCAAGAGCCATGTATAGTATGCCCACTTAATGGAAAACTAAAAACCATAATCTAGTAGAACTTAGTAATGAATTTTTCTAATATAAAATCCATTTACACAAAATTATTTACACTTCCTTTTTATTCGTGTGTTTTTATTATTATAGTGTTATTCTAAAAGTTATCAATAACTAACTCAACTATTTCCTCATCATCGCCATCGTAAATGCCAATCCAATAGTTATATATTCCAGTTGCCCAGTAATAGTTCTCCATTCTTGCACTTGTAACGTATATCATATCTTGATTGGCAATTGTAACTTCTGTGCGTCCTATATAAGTAGGACTTCTAGGCATCATTTCATCCATTATTTCAAATAACCAATAAGCTTCTTCTTCATCCCTCGACTCTGAAATCCATAATACGAAGAAATCTCCACGGTCATTAGCATACTCCGCAATGATACCATCAATGATATCAATTGCTGTACCATGAAGTCTGTCAATATCTGCAAGTGCTTCCTCTCCAACTAATAGTCCAACTAAAGTAAAATCTCCTAGAGTTTCAGGAACAACATCCCCTAAAGCACTACCATTAACATTAGGCTGTTCATTAGAAGCGGGTTGTTCATTAGCGTCAGTTGCTTCATACGAATTTTGAGTAATATTACTTGTACCATTTTGTCCTAAACTAAAAACGACTAGTACTGCCACTAATACAAAACCAAGAGTAATATACCATTTGTTCAAGAACTTACACCCCTATTTCATTTGATTTAAAAATTCAAAACTACAGTTCTATTTAACTATTTATACCCTACGTGAAAACTATCTAAAAATCATGAATAATATGTGACAAAATTTCAAACAAAAATTAACTAGCCAGTATGAGCAAAAAAGCTGGTACTCACATTTAAAGATAGAGTCTAAAGTTAATCTATCTATGCTCGTATCAGCTTATATTGTCACTACTATGTAAATTTAATTACACTTTGTTATTTTTTTAATACATCCATAATTTGTTCTTTTGTCGGATAAATTTGTTTAGTAAGTAATTCTCCATCAACAGTTACTACCGGTAACTTATCAGGCCCTTCATTTTGTAGTATTTCCGCAACAACAGGATTACTCATGAATTCCATCGGTTGGGCACTTATCATGTATCTCTTAACCTCTACTTCATCTGCATAGTTCTTCTGCAAATCAAGTATTAGCTCTTGGATTCTTATTAACTTTTCATCTACGCTTGGGCCACATATACCATTACTACAACACATGGCTGGATCATAAATTTGAATTTTTGTTTTTGCCACAATACTCTCTCCTTACTCAGTTCCTAATATTCCTGTTCTCTAATGAGCTATAGAGTTTTTAACCTCAAGAAGCACTTGATTAACATCTAAATCTGCCGAAGCTATTTTAAGTTCTCCATTTATAAACAGGGCTGGAAGTGACTTCCCTTCGTTCTGTATGCTTTTGACACTCTCATAATATGGTGTCGCATCTTTAGAGAAAACGTTAATAAATTTCACATCTATCTCTATACCAAGTTGTTCTCTAGCTTGTTTGCTAGCATGATCTGCTATTTCTTCTGCTGCAAGCGCCTCCGGCGCACACCCTGAATTAGGTCCTCAACCACAAGCTGCTGACCCTGGAAAGCCAACAATTATAACATCAAATTTTTTGTCCATAAATCGTATGTCCTCCTTAAATTGTCATTCTGTTTCGGAATAGTATTCGTTCATACTATTCTAATTTAGACTCATAATTATAACATGAAATCATGGTAAATCTATGAATTATTTTACCTAACCATAAAGTTTAAATGCGCTTTGTTTTAAAATATCTAAACCAACAATCTCCTGATCAAACACCTCTAATTGCAACACTTTCGCTTGTTTAAATGCAGTCTCCATTTCCTGTAAATTACTCTGCTGCATCTCCCATCTAGATAATAAGTAAGGAGTTGTGCAATGTTCAATCGGAAGTACTAAGTTCGCAACAACCATCGCTGTTTGAATTTCTACTGTTGCTAATTCCTCACTTGCACGTTTAGCTTCTAAGATTGGAGTGCTCTCAGGGTATACAACGAATGACATCGATGTTTTATTATCGTCACGCATTTTTGTTAGAGCAACTTCAAACTTATCACGAATGATAGCGTCAGTAGGAGCTAGTCTTTGTTCACCTTTTGTATCTATTTTCTTATTCCAGTTAATTGGTAACTCTAAAAGTCGTAATGTATGACCTGTCGGAGCTGTATCAAATACTATAACTTCATACTTATCTTCATACTCAACCATGTATTGAATAAATTTATGGAACGACGCCATCTCTTCAGTACATGGCGAATCCAATTGTTCCTGTAACATGGCAACCATATCTTCAGAATATTTACCTTTAGCATCACTTAGAATTTCTTCACGGTAAGCTGCTAAAGCTTTCTTAGGGTTAATTCGAGTAGCATGTAGATTGTCCATATTACGCACATCAGTAATTTGTTCTTCAATTTCTTGTTCAAACACATTACTTAGATGGGAAGCTGGATCAGTTGTCACAAGCAGAGTTTTCTTGCCTTTCATAGCAGACCATACCGCTGTAGCACATGCCACAGATGTTTTCCCTACTCCACCTTTACCTGCGAATAAGACAACTCGCTGTTTCTCACCAGAAGCTGGTAGAACAATACTAGAAGCATCTGGGTTTTCTCGTTTTACAAATTTTTCTTTAGATTCTGTTTGGGTTTTTGTTTCTACAAACATTTGATCGACATATTCTGTTTCATAAAGTATTTTTCCTAGGCGTATCAATGCCTCTTTACCACGAATTTCGATATTTAATAACGGTACCTTCTTGATTTCTATGGCTAACTCAGCTTCGATGTTATGCAGGTATTTCTGTTGCATTTGTCTTCGTTTGCTAAAGAACTGACTAACTTCAACTTCTTCAGGTAAAATACCGTTAATAATTAACTGTTTAGGAATAATACCAATGTGTTTTAATTCCTCTGTTGAGCGCTTCATTTCATTTATTGGTGTCGCCTCAGGGTGAGCAACAAATACAAATGTGGTAATCTCTTGATTACGCATTAGAACTATTGCCTTTTCGTATTTCTCCCTAGCGCCTTTCAATAATTGAACAGGACCCATACAGGTTTGTCCACTTCCCTGTTCCGCTGATTCAATATGTTTCGCCCAGTCAATAGGTAGTTCTAGCATACGTAAAGTATGACCGGTTGGAGCAGTGTCAAAGATGACTACATCAAAGTCATCTGAGTCCATAAAATCGATAAATCGATCAAAGGACGCTATTTCCTCAGTGCATGGTGAATTTAGTTCCTCTTCTACTACATCCAAAATTTGTGCCGGCAAAATCTTACGCATCGGCTCTAACGTACGATTACGATACTCTTCAGTTGCTTGAACAGGATCAATTTCCATTCCATAAAGATTATCTAACATTTCGATTTTCGTAATTTTATGCCCAATTGGCTGCATAAACACGTCTGCAACATTAGATGCAGGATCAGTCGTAACTAATAATGTTTTTTTTCCTTGATTTGCAAAGTGCACTGCAGTAGCGGATGCCGTAGATGTCTTACCTACGCCACCTTTTCCTGAAAAAAAGTAAAATGAAGTGTTATGTTTCTGTTGCGCTTCCATTCTTTTATCCCCCTTCGTATCCTCGTGAACCTAATATTATTTATTTTAGTGTAGTTTAGTAAATGCTCATTTTAGCCAATTAAAGATATCCATAGATATAACCCGAATAAGGTTATAAGCAGTGTAGGTAAAGTCAATATGATACCAATCTTAAAATAGTATCCCCAACTAATCTTAATTCCTTTACTATTTAACACATGTAACCAAAGCAATGTTGCTAAGGAACCAATTGGCGTAATCTTCGGTCCTAAATCACAGCCGACAATATTGGCGTATATTAAGGCTTTTTGTACTGTTGGGTCGAGTCCTGCTATCCCGTCTATAGCTAAGACATTAATTAAAACAGTTGGTAAATTGTTCATGACGGATGATAGCAATGCTGCTAGAATACCCATAAACATTGTAGCCGAAAACAATCCCTTGTTAGCGAAAAACTCTATCATACTACCTAATGCATCCGTTAGACCGACATTCCTTAGGCCGTATACAACGACATACATTCCAATCGAAAAAATTACGATTGTCCAAGGCGCTTCTTTAACAATAATTCTACTATCAACAACATTTGTGAAGTGTGCAGCAATTAGAAATGCAATGGCTATAACACCCGCAACAATAGATACTGGGATATTAAGCTCTTCACTGGCTATGTAGCCGACTAGTAGTAAAGCCAGAATTGCCCAAGAGGCTTTGAACATCCCCATATGTCTAATACCATCTATCGGTTGTTTAAGCTCATTAACGTCATAATCTTTTGGTATATCTTTACGGAACAATAGAAACAAAACAATTATTGTCCCCAACAAGGCAAATAAGTTAGTTACAACCATATATTTTGCATATTCTACGAATCCAATTCCGAAATAATCAGCAGAAACAATATTAACTAAGTTACTTACTACTAATGGTAAAGAAGTAGTGTCTGCTACAAAGCCACTTGCCATTATATATGGCAGCATTATTTTCTTCGGAAACTTCAATGCTTTTATCTGTTCATAAACTATAGGTGTTAATATTAAAGCTGCACCATCATTATTAAAAAATGCTGTTACTGCGGCCCCTAGTAAGATTATATATAATAATAAAAGCTTCCCATTACCACCAGCAAGTCTCGCCATATGAATAGCTGACCATTCAAAAAAACCTATCTGATCAAGTATCATTGATATTATTATGATAGCTACAAATGCTAATGTAGCATTCCAGACTATTCCTGTAACCGTTACAACATCACTTAGACTAACGATGCCTAAAAGAAGCACCAGGAGCGTTCCTCCGACAGCAGGCCAGCCAATAGATATGCCTCGCGGCTGCCATATAACAATTATTAAGGTAGCTATGAATTCAATTAACGCCAAGATAGTTTGCGTCAATTAACATTCTCCTCTGCTATTTCTTGTAACTATTTATTACTATTTAATATTTTTAATATTCTTTAAAGTATCCTCTGCTAATAATCTCATATCCTCTCTAGGGTCTCTTGTAATTACGTGCTTTAAAGCTGGGATTGCCTCATGTAGCTTACGCTTACCGATTAAAAGCATAGCATTGCGCTGCCATGGTTTTTTTCCGCGCCATGCACCAGAAGAATGTCCGTATTTAGCTTTAAAGTCTTTATTTGAAATTGTTAGTAATTCAATCAAATTTGGATACTTAACTTCGTCTTGTTCGACAAATTCTTGGTGCTTTGTTAGAGGTATATCCTTATTATGCGGGCAGACATCTTGGCAGATATCGCAACCATATATATGGTCGTTTAAGGCCGTCTGATATCCGTGTCCATGCTCTCCCTTAGTTAAAGTTAAATACGCTAAGCACTTCTTACTGTTAATTTTGTATGGTTTTATTATTGCACCTGTGGGACAATGTTCGATGCACTTGTTACATGCAAAGCACTTCGTATCCGTAGGATTACTTGGCTCGATATCGACCGTCGTCAATAAACTACCAATAAAAATAAACGAACCTAACTCAGGGTGTATAATATTGCAATTCATACCATAGAAGCCAATGCCTGCCCGCACTGCTAATTCACGATCCACCATTGGCCCTGTATCTACAAAGGCTAGACTTTTTGCGTCAGCATCAATATTCTTAATGATATATTGGCTAAGTTGTTCTAATTTCTTATTGAGCACTTGATGATAATCAATACCCCAAGCTGCTTTAGATATGCGACCTCTATTATCTGACCTTTTTGTCTCATACATTTTGGACTCGATATTATGGTAGTTCAACGCGATTACTATAATCGTTTTAGCATCCTTTAGTGATAGTTTTGGGTTTACCCGCTTCTCTATATCTGTCTCTTCCCAGCCACTTTGAAAACCCTGACTGCTATGCTCAACTAAGGTGTTGAGCAGGTCTGATTGTCGTTCTGCCTTAGTAAAGCCTATAGCATCTATTCCTATTTCCCGGGAAAACTCGGTAATTCGTTCATTAGTTTTCACAGTGTTCAACTCATTTCTAGTTGGTAGCTTAATATGATTATCTAGAAGGGAAAAGTAACACTGGTGCCTTGGACTGCTTTGCTACAGCCTCTGCCACACTTCCCAGTAAAAGTTCAGCAATTCTACCTTGACCACGCTTTGCTAAGGCTATCAAAGTCACCTGCTCTTCTTCTGCTATCTGCAAAATAGCATTAGCAGCGTTTCCTTCTTTAAGTAAGCTATTAGTTTTATACCCAGCATCGGCAAATTCCTGCTTTAATATTGCAAGTTTTTCTGCGAACTCTGCCTTTTTACTTTCAAGTTCATCTGTGTTTTTGCTTTTTTCTATCACTGTAGCAAAG
Organism: Desulfuribacillus alkaliarsenatis; assembly: GCF_001730225.1. Lineage (NCBI taxonomy): Bacteria > Bacillati > Bacillota > Desulfuribacillia > Desulfuribacillales > Desulfuribacillaceae > Desulfuribacillus > Desulfuribacillus alkaliarsenatis. Next base: position 6,565 of record NZ_MIJE01000031.1, read on the forward strand.
ATTACTTCCTCCATACCCTTTGTGCCTTTAAGCTGTGTAATCATTGCTAGTGATGCATCAGAAAAGTCCGTCGGAATTAAAACTTTATTAAACTTGATTGTACAGTATGGTTTACAATTTCCAGCGCCAACATCTTGATACTTTTCTATCAATACTGGAGTCTTCGCAGTGCGAAGTAAATCGAATGTTGTACTACCTATGAAAATATTTTTTATAATACCTTTGCCATGTGAGCCTACTAGTATTAAGGATGCATTCTCTTCCTTGGCTACCATTGTAATCTCATAGGGCGGAAACCCTATTGGTGCTTTCGTGATAACCTCTAAGCCGTATTTCTCTAGCTCATGCTTCTTCTCAGTTAGTTTTTTTTCATTGAACACTTGTAGCTCTGCCGCATTTCCGCCTGCAGATTGAATGTCAATAACATGTATGAGAATTACCCGCTTTAAGCCTTGCTTTTTAAGTTCTGATAAGCAATCATATAACTGTTCTGCCGGTGCAGAGTAGTCTGTTCCTATTAAGACTTTTTCAATTAACATCATATACACCCCCGTATATTATTAAATCCTTAACTGCGTCCTATTTAGTTCACTAACTACGTTCCATTATATTTCTTAGCTACTATTTTTAGCTACTTTAACTACTCGAGGGTTCAGGGAACCAATGTCGTGTTCTGTTAGCAAATCTAACTAAAGCAAGCATCAAAGGTACTTCTACTAACACACCCACTACGGTTACGAGGGCAGCCCCTGAAGATAATCCGAAGAGTGCTATGGCTACTGCTACAGCAAGCTCGAAGAAATTACTTGCGCCAATCATGCCCGCTGGAGAAGCGATATTATGTGGTAGCTTCCATGCCTTTGCCCAGCCATAAGCTATGAAAAAGATAAAAACTGTTTGGATAATTAGCGGTATTGCGATTAATAGGATATGGAATGGGTTATTAAGAATTACATCTCCCTGGAATGAAAAAATAATGATAAGAGTTAATAGCAGTCCTAAAATCGTGACATTGCTAAATTTTTTCAAGAAGACATTTTCAAAGTACTCCATACCTTTATGCTTGATTACATAATTTCTGGAAAAATAACCTGCTGTTAATGGAATTACGATAAATAATACAACAGATAAAAATAATGTGTCATACGGTACAGGAATATTACTTACTCCTAATAAAATCATAACAATCGGAGCAAAGGCAAATAGCATTATTAAATCATTAACCGCTACTTGTACAAGTGTGTAGGCAGGGTTTCCTTTAGTTAGATGACTCCAAACGAACACCATCGCTGTACAAGGTGCTGCACCTAACAAAACTGCGCCTGCAATATATTCTGCAGCTAATCCTTCAGGAATATAATTCGAAAAAATCACACTAAAAAACAACCAAGCAAAGAAGAACATTGTAAACGGTTTGATTAACCAGTTTGTACTCGTTGTGACTATCAAGCCCTTCGGCATCTTCAAGGCCGCAACAACACTGGAGAAATCAATCTTAAGCATCATTGGATAAATCATTAACCATATTAGTATCGCCACAGGAATTGATACATTCGCATATTCCCACTGACTTAACGTCTCGGGAATTACTGGTAGAAACTGACCAACCGCAACACCAATTACGATACAAATTGCTACCCAGACTGTTAAATACCTTTCAAAAAAACTAATTCCCTGCATTTCGTCGTTTCCTTTATTTTCAGAACTCACTGTTTTTCCTTCCCCTCCACTATGCTTTCTATATTTATGTTTTGATTTTTTCTAATATCTTCACAGGTTAAGCTACTGTTCTTATAGATATGTAGCCTTTCTGTATCTTGAGAAAATAGCTTGTTAGATTCCATTTTCTGATTAAGATGCTTATAAAGAAATTCTTGCTCTTTAATAAACTGCTCATTAATTCGATAGTGAATCCATTGCGCATCTTTACGAGAATTTATTATGCCTTCTGCTTTTAGCTTACTTAGATGTCGAGAGATATTCGACTGTGTAGCATCTAGGATAAGTTCGAGCTCACATACACATAATTCACTTTTTCGTAGCAGGTTTATGATTCGTAATCTATTCTCATCGCCTAGTGCTTTAAATAGCTGTTCCATCTCTAGCCCCCAATGGTTTTATATGATTATATTCGATTTCACTCATATACACATCATAGTTTGTCTGGCCTCTTATGTCAATGTATTTCTTGGAATAGATATTCATAGACAGATATTATAACGATAAATATTCTGTGTTCTATTTATACTTTTGGGCCGCTGCTACTGCTAAAGCATCTGCTCGGTCATTCCATTTATCACCACTATGACCCTTTACCTTATGCCAAACTACTTTATGTTGTTCTACTTGTTCAAGCATTTCTAGCCATAAATCTTTATTTTCCACAGGCTGTTTCTTGCTATTCTTCCAACCATTTTTTTGCCAATTTATATACCATTTTTGTTGAAAACAATTATATATGTATGCACTATCTGTATAAATATGTACCTCACATGGCTCTTTTAGCTTTGTTAGTCCCTGAATGACTGCCAACATTTCCATCCGATTATTCGTGGTGTTCGCTTCTCCACCTGAAAACTCTTTAACATGCTCCCCGTACATTAAAACTGTTCCCCAGCCTCCTGGGCCAGGATTACCCGAGCATGCTCCATCTGTATACATAATTACCTTCTTCAAAATATGCCCTCCCTCTAAACGAATAAAAAGACTCAATCTTATTGCGATTAAGTCTTAATGTGTCTATGTTATTATTTATTATGCCTTTTTATTAGCTTTTTTCTCTTCTGTGTCATCATCAAAGTTCGTTAAATCTTTAGTAGCACTCTTGAACTCTTTTAATGTTCTACCAGCAGCTCTCCCAAGCTCAGGTAATTTATTTGGACCAAATACGATAAGCGCAATAACTACGATTAGAATTATACCAGGTATACCAATGTTTGAAATCATTGTGTCAACACCCCCATCTATATGCTTGTATATAATTATATCACAGCGAGTCAAATAATGCTCGTTTTTTCTCATCCTTTAATTCACATAGCTTACATACCCTTTGATCCAAGTTGTCTGACTCAGCCTTAAAAGCCTCCCCACAATCATCACATTTTTTAATTGCTAATTCTATTAGCGTAATTGAATCTTGATTGTGGTATGTGTTTGTATCTAAGGTCTTCAAAGAGATAGACCCCTCTGGACAGATTTGACAACGACCACAGGCGATACATTTTTGCGGGTAAAAATACAGTGTTGCTAAATCCTCTCCATCTATCCATTCTAATGCTTCAGTCGGGCAAATACGCATACAAACATCACACTTCTTACAAGCCTCTGTTTTATTAATCAATGCGAAATGACTTGCTGGCATTAGTTTGTTATCAGAGTGTATGCCTTTTCGCCTAATTAGCTTTAATCCTTTTTCAACGAGACGTCTCTTGTAGTCGTTTTTTTGCTTATATGATAAAAAATCTGCCTCGATTTTCTTGTCTTTTTTATCTTTTTTCTTATCCGCTTGCTCATTAGCATTATCCTTACTAGAATCAGTGTCTCTGCTAAAGCCAAGACTCTTAAACAACGATCTTCTACTAATCCCCGATACAGCTGGACTTTGTTTATCAGTAAATTTATCTGCCTCTTTCGTCAATTTAATCGTAATAGGAATCTTTAATTCTTCGCACCAATTTTCAATAGTATCGATATGCTTATATATATCCAAGTGCTCCTTATATTTACATTGCTCACAGCTACCAATATATAGTTCTAGGACAAGCTTATCGTCACTTTCAATACCTTTTTTCTTGTTATATCTAGCTAATGTGCGGTAATAGTGCAAGAGCATTGGCAAATCAAGACTAAGATAACAGGGGATTTTAATACCCTTCTGGTATTTCGCAAATTGGTTACATGTTATATCTGCACCAGGGTATGCTGTTATCTCGTTTATTGTTTTAGTATATGGTTTAGGTGCATAGTCTATTGTTAGATTAGGACATGCTGACACACAGGCCGTGCAGTCAATACATAGTGACTCCTTAAGACTTAATTCCTTATCGTTCATCTTAAGCGCAGTCACAGGACAAACAAGCACACACTTTTCACATGTTTTTCTTGTGCTTTTGTTATTAAGGCATTGAGAATGATCGATTTCTATTACAGGTAAATCTAGCCATTCCCGTATATGTTTCATATTGGCATCCTTTCTATTGGTCACCTGATTTAATTATCTCGTTATTTAGAGCATATTTCACTAAATCAGAACGCTTTTTTGTTTTCATCTTTTCCATAATATGAGCTTTGTGGGTTTCAACAGTTTTAACACTAAGAAATAGCTTGTTAGCTATTTCCTGATGGGTATAGCCTAATGCTACGTAGCGTAAAACCTCCTGCTCTCTAGTAGTTAATTGAGCTTCTACAAGCTTTTCTGTACCCTTAGTACGTTTACGAACTTGCTGGGCTATATTTTCCTTTAACCCTTTATATAGTACAAACTCTCCATTATATACAGCTCGTATTGCATTTAATAGCTCCTGATCAGCAGCACTTTTTAAAATATAGCCAGCAGCACCTATTTGTAATACTCTTCCAACATATTCAGGCTCGTCATGCATCGTTAGAAATAGGATCTTTAAATGACCATTTTCAGCTATTAATTCCTCTGCAAGCTTCATACCATTCATGTCTGGTAGGTTGATATCTAGGAGAACAATTTCTGGCTCTAAATTCTCAATCTTCTTTCTAGCCTCTGAACTACAGCCAGCCTCTCCGACTACTTCCATATCAGTTTGAGCATTTAATAGCATTACAAGCCCACTACGTAATACTGTATGGTCGTCAACCACAAGAATTTTAATAGCCAATTAACTCATCTCCTTACCTTCGTATATAATCGGAATTGTAACATAAATAGTTGTACCTACTCCCACATTAGACTCTATTTCATAGGTACCATCTAATAATTCGGCCCGCTCTTTCATTCCGTATATACCCAATTGCTTTTCGCTAGCCTTGCTATTTAACACGGTCTGCGAATCGAATCCCACACCGTCATCTTCAATTATCATCTGTAATGACTTCTGACGGAAGTTTAATATTACACTAACGTTTTCCGCTTTTGCATATTTATATATATTAGTTAATGCTTCCTGTAAGATCCGATAAACAGCTATCTCAATTTCTGATGTAATCCTTTGTTCGCTTGTTTCCCCGTGTACCACTAAGTCTATATCTATTCCAAGTACTTCACGATAATCAATTATGACTCGTTCTATTGCCGAGATAAGACCCATATCATCTAAGACGCTAGGACGTAGTTGCTGAGATAAACGCTTAACCTCATTGATTGTCTTTGAAATTACCTGTCGCATGTTCTCAATATTAGTATCAAATTCTTCTGATGTTCCACTATCTTTAATATGTCGCAAATGTAGCATCAATGAGCTTAGGAGCTGTCCAGTTTCGTCATGAAGCTCCCTACTAATCCGTTTACGTTCAAGCTCCTGTGCAGTAATTACTTTTTTCAAAAGAGTTTTACGTACCTGTTCTTTTTTCTCTAACTCTAATAACAGGGACATATTTTCAACCTCTTTTACTTCAAGGATTTCACCCATTTCGTTAAAAGCATTTCCTAGCTTTCCTACGTCATCATTAGTGGTAACATCTACTCGATGGTCATAATCACCACTTGAGAAGCGCTTTGTAGCATCTACTAGGTTCGTAATTGGTCTAGAAATTACATATGCTAATATATAAGCGGCCAATATACCTACTAATATCATGGCTAGAGTTGTTTGCATTATTGTTCTGGTAACTATATTAATTGACTCATAAACTGCAGATTCATCAAATCCTATGCGTACAAATCCAGCCTTACCATCAATGATTGGAGCAGCAAAATCATGAATAATATTAGACTCTACATCAAGTAAAGCCTTTTGTACTTGAGTCGAAACATATGGATAGTGTACGTCTTTTAAATCAGTAGGAAACCCCCGTAAAAATGTATGGACAACTACTTCATTGTTACTGTTAACAATAAACGCATATCTTACACTTTCGGTATTTTCAATTGTATGTCGTAATAACTGGTGTAATTCGAAAACATTGTTAGTTAATACTAAGTCAGCACTACGTGCCGCAAGATTCATCGATATAGTGTTACCTTGCTTGTCTAGTTCTTCAAGCATTGTGTTATAGACAATATTTCTCATTTCAAACGTAACGCCTAGGCCAAATAATACAATGAATCCAACTGTAATTCCTAAAATTTTCATATGCAAGCTAAGATTAGTCAGAAAACCTGAAACTCTAATCAGGTATTTATTCCACATCGTAATCAACCTGGACGGTATCTATTAAATTGCGTATATAATTGTAGGCAGAATTATCTGCCTGTACAAATTTATCGAACATCAATGCGTCTAGTGCATTACGTCCATCTACACTATTATGCATTTCCAGAAGAATTTCTAGTATTAAGTTAAACTCTTCCTCCGTAGCGTCAGGACCAATGACTGCTGGGGGATTTCCAACAGAAGGCGATTCGTGAATTATTCTTAGGTCGTCAGTTATATTCGGGTATAAAAACGCTGTATAATCGAAAACAATACTATCAATACATGCAGCATCTACTAAACCGTCATACACTGCACGTAATGAATTGTCATGACTATAAGTATAGATAATGCTCGAAAACATATCTTCAGGAGTTCTATCAATCCTTGCTAGCTCACCAATCATAGCTGCACGGCCAGAGAAAGACATAGGGTCAGTAAATGCAAAGCGTTTACCCTCTATATCTTCCAATCCATACATGTCAGATTCTTCACGTACTATAGTTATCGAGCGATAATGTGTATATCCATTAACCTGTGGTATAGCCAATAACTGAGCACCGAATTTTCTCTCAGCTTCAACGTATGATAGAGTGCAGATAAACCCTAAATCTATAACTCCAGATTCAAGTAAATCATTTACCTCCTGATAGGTGCGCCTTTGAATTAATTCCACTCTTTTTCCTAACTTATTCTCTAGATACATTAACAAAGGGCGATAGCCTTTTACCGTCTCAACAGGCGAAATTACCGAAGAAACTGCAACACGGAAGATGTCAGGATTATTAGTAGAGTTATCTATAACTTCTCTGTCATCTAAACTAATTGGTATTGCCTCTGTCGTATCAAAGCTTACACTGTTCATAAAAAGTACTCCAAACAGTAAACAGACAGCTAGAACCCACATAACGACAACTAAATTAATATTTTTTTTCATAGCCTCTGCCCTTTCTGTGTTTTTTCTATATAAAATCACAGTTATTCAATATGGGATAATTACTAATAGAATAATAACTTTTCCAATAACAATATTGTACAGTATTTAGATCTATAATTAAAGATTAGAACATGAATATATTTTGAATTAATGTGAATAACACAAAAAAGACTCCCTCTATAAAATCGGAAGCCTTACATATAATCTTAATTTAAGTTCAACATAACCTTTGCGAATCATACTTATGTAATTTTAACCAGTTTTCCGCCCTTTTTGATGCTTCGCAATTAACTGAAGCATGTCCACATTGTATCCAACAGTTACATATGTGCCATCAGTTACTATAGGTCGTCTTAGTAGCTTAGGTTCACTAGATAAAAGCTTTAATAATTCACTAAACTTCATGTCTAAATGATTAATACCTAGCTGACGGTAGCGATTGCTGCGTACAGACACTAAGCTATCTATACCTTCCTCAGATATAACGCTTAGCTTCATTAACTCCTCAGGTGTTGGGGGATTCTTAAAAATATGTCGTTCTTCAAAGGAAACCCCATTCTCTAAAAACCATGCTTTCACTCTGCGACATGACGTGCAACTTGGATAAGTATAGAATACTACCTTGCTCATTTGATATCCCTCCATATTTGCATTTAATTGCTTTACCTTTAAGTTAGTTATATAATATTATAACAATAACACTATGTCAATAGTGTTTATGGTAAAAACGTTAAAAAATTTGATTTTTTTAATGATTTTGGGTAATATCTTTGATGAGTTCAAACATGGAGGTCAAGATATGAACGAAAAAATGTTCAAAATAGCTGGGGTCTTATCAGACTTAACGCGCTATTCTATATATAATTATGTAGCTACTGAATATAATGGCGTATCCGTAGCAGACGTCGCTAACGAATTCTCGATTCACCCAAACGTGGCACGCTTGCATTTAACTAAGCTTGAAAATGTAGAACTTATTTATTCAGAATTTGATAAACAAAATAACAAAAGTGGTAGACCGAGTAAGCGCTATAAAGTTAGCTCAGAAGCAGTGTCCTTTCACCTACCACATCGAGATTACTCGCTTTTAACAACATTAGCTTTAAATGCTATCGATGCTTTAGGTAAGATAGGCTTAGATGAATTTAGTAACCAAGCTTATAAATACGGTAAGGATTTTGGGTTAGCTAGTCGTACACAGCACCAGATATCTAATAGCTCTTCTAGCAAGGATATAGCAGCAGCAATCAGGAACACCCTCGTCACCCTTGGTCTAAATCCACACGTTGAATTAGTTGATGATGAGAAATTAGTATTTGAAGTCAGAAATTGCACCTTTATTGAGAGCATGAAGAAAAACCCTGGCGCGCTGTGTCATGCTCACCAGAGTCTCTTAAAGGGTATTATTGATGCATATTTTGCTCAATCTTATTTTAAAGTATTAAATAACAGACACAACAATGACGGACATAAATGCTGTAATTATAGTGTGCAAATCATTGCCACAGAATATTACATTTAACATTAATCTTTTTGAACATTTAATTCCTTCTCACAAACCTTACAGGAAGCACGATCTTCCTTGTATATACATGGGTTAACATGAATCAAAACGTCTTCAATCTCTTTATGCTGTTCAAGAATCAAACGTTTTGCTTTACCAGCTAAGCTGTGACCTTGTTCCACAGTCTCGTCCTTATTCACACAGATTTTCATATCGATATATATTTTGGGTCCATGGTGTCTTCCTTTTATTTCATGAACACTATGGATTCCTTTGATTCCTAGGGTAATATTCGCTATGTCTTCGATCAACTCTGGATTTGGAGCTTCATCCATTAAATCCTTGATTGCCGACCAATAAATTTCTAACGCTGCTCGACCAATCATCAACGCTACAACTACTCCAGCTATTGGATCTAAGATAGGAAAACCTAGTAACGCACCACCAATACCAATGAAAGCTGCAATTGAAGAGAGGGCATCAGTTCGGTGATGCCATGCGTCAGCCTTTACGGCGGCGCTGTTTATTTTGTTCGCTATTCTGACGGTATATTGATACATAGCTTCCTTAACAATAACAGAAATTAATGCTGCCCATAATGCAATACTGGCCGGAATCTCTATAACTGGTTGGATGATTGCCTGATATGCAGAGTATCCAATCCCCACTGCGGTTATTAATAGAATAACAGCTACAATCTTAGCAACTACAGACTCAGCTTTTGCATGTCCGTAATGATGGTTCTCATCAGGTGGTAATTGCGAGTACTTTAATCCACCGAGAACAATAAGTGATCCAAGTACATCTGATAGTGAATGGAAAGCGTCAGCAACCATTGCCAAACTACCAGAAACCACTCCCACAATACCTTTAAATATTGTCAATAATACATTACCTATAATTCCTATATAAGTTGCTTTCTTACCTAAACTATACCTTTCTTCTGTTTCCAATTGTTTCACCACGATCCGATAAATTTACATAATTGCATAATGTCATATTAAAGAGAAAAAATAAGAGTAGCTTCTTAACACCTAATTATAGCTTTTTAATATTAAAGGAGGTCAATTATGTTACCAAAGCCACGAATCGGCTGGACAGCCTGGGGCATCTGGCATGTCATTCTAATACCTACTCTATTTTACATAGGGTATATCTATTTTTAGATTACTGGGAGCGCCTTTTCCTTGTATCAACACCTTAAAGGTGTCTCCCATTCCCCCAGGCATTAGTAATTGCTTAATAGCTGCGTTTTTCTTGAAAAGCGGGTCAAAGGGGTTAGATGTTGTAATTGCCTGCAGGTATGCCATTATACCACCCTGCATTAAGAATTCCTGCTGATTAAAAAACTGTATTGTGTCTAGTCCTAGGTGTTCTCCCCAATCAATTAGCTGCGAAAAATTCACATGACTAGTAATGTCTTGCTCTCCTACAAACTGTAACGGATTCTCGTTAACCCGATGCTTGCGATAACATAAAAGCGTTCCGCATTTTCTATGAGGAGCATAGAGCTCATCTCGCAAATAACCATAATCGATTGTAAGTAAATAGCCCCTCCGAAGCTCATTGGCACATTGTTCAAGCCATTTCTTAGCTTCAAGATTAACCTCTGCTTCCTGACCGCTCGTAAATTGTACCTGCTGTTCCTGAAAATAATCGCATAATTCCTTTGCTGCAGGTTTATGTAATATTGTAAATTCCTGCTTTAGAGCGTCGTACCCTACAAATTTCTCAAGCAACACATTATCTTCATATCGAACCCAATGGACAGGAAAAGCATCAATCAACTCATTAGATAGAATGCAGCCTTCAATCGGCTTAGTTAATTCCTCAATAGAATCAAGCCAGGTAACAGGAAAAGAGTCTAATCGTTGTTTCTGCTCCTGTTGAAAGCTTTTGCTTGCATCAATAATAATGTAATTTAGATTATTTAAGTCGAAGCTACCCTTCGCTAGCTTAGTTATAATTGCTTCAGCCAACTGCCCTTTACCAGCCCCGAATTCAACGATTTGGAACGGATTAGGGCTTCCTAGTTCTATCCACATTTTGTATATGTAATTTGCTATGACTTCTCCAAATACTGAGGAAACGTTTGGTGACGTATAAAAGTCGCCGCCCTTACCAGTTTTTTCTGAAGCTCTCTGATAGTAACCCGCCTCTGGATGGTATAGACATAGCTCCATAAAATTTCTAAAGGAAATAGCGCCACCTTGCTTCTGTATATGAGCTTTGATTATATCTTCCACTCTAACACCTCGAATATAAAATCTTTAACTAGGCTCTAACCTTAGATGGAGATTACCTCCATCTAAGGTAGAACCTCGTCAAACCATTATACAGTCTGGTGGTAGTTTCTGCAATTATAACTAGTAATTAATCCCATCCCACCATGCTATCGATACCATACTTTTCGAAGTGGTTACGCAGGTGAAAAATTGTTTTCTCAGGGACATGAAAAACCTCTGCCATCTTCTCATCATCCATTTGTAGTCGTAGACATTCAATGAAATGATCAAAGTCAACGCCTACTTCTTGAGTTTTTGACTGTAAGCTTTCCTGCCAACCCCAAGGTGCACCTCTAGTACCATATTTTGTAGAAGTCAAGTGCTCCTGTGCATGTTTGTTATCTGTCATATTTGTCGCCTCCTTTCTCTTAGTATTTTTCACAAAACATTGCCGATACATTCTAAGAATAATTAAGGGAAACATATCTGTAGGAGGTGATAATTGTGCTTAATAACAAACAAAAAAAGAACAGCTTAGTACCTGAGGGGTTAGGCTCTGCCGACCTTGTTAACCTTCATGTGAATGACTCAACTGCAAATGCAGCTGGGAAATCTAAACGGCCAAAAAAAATTCTAGAGGTGAACCATAACAGTGGAAACGAATCATAGTGAAGCAACTGAGATAAAGCCAGCTATCGGCTGGGGAACATGGATTATATTACACATCATTGCCATACCAGCTGTAGTATTCATAGGTAGTCTATTTGCTTAATAAGGAAAGGGAGTATCGCTAACTACTTAATTAAGTAGTTTTGCGATACTCCCTTCAATTATTGGTCTGCGTTTTTAAAAGGATTTTCAAATATCAACAGCACTCCACCATCTATTTCTGGATTATAGACAAATGCCTGTGTGGTAATAGATAGATAATCCGCTTCAAATATTTTACTTTCAGCTATAGTTCCAACACTTAGAACGTGCTTCATCTGTCCTTGACTGAAATAAGGCCTTAACCAAATCTTGTTCAATGCCACACCTTCATGGATAAAGAATCCTGCTGCGTGGTAGGCTGGCTGTTGTAACTCCTTAGAATATAAGTAGTAACGATTTGACCATTGGTCAATTATCAGCTGTAAATCACTTGGTGCTTCGACCTTTATCGCACCAATCCAAGCTCGATTCTTATAAGGAATATCAGCATGATTATAGATTACTTGTTCTATATTCATGATTTGATGATTTGAAACATCAAAGGCAAAAGGCTGTGTTTCAGCTAGTGTAAGATTTTCGATGAACTCTGCTAAAGTCTTAGGAGTATCATACTCAACTTCAGCATTATTCACTTCTGGTATTCTCTCTGCACGATCAGTAGCCTGCAGCTCTGCAACAGCAAAATTGGACATTAGTAGTAGGATGACGACAATGAGTAATACATGTTTTTTCATAATACATCCCTCCAAATCAGTATTAGTCCTATACTTATTACTATATACTATGTCTATATGTTAAGGCTTATTCTATGTACTTTCCTTAGTCCAAGCAGTTTCATTATATATATATTCATGATATACTACGAGGGTGGAGGTGTGCAACTTGGCTCGTTCTAAAATTACTCAAATCCGCTATAAGAGTTTTATGTGGCTTATAGTTGGTATCGGCTTCTTATATTTATATTTTATCTTCAAAATTGCTAAAGTGTTTGCACTTATTGGTGTAGTTGCTATGTTTTTTAGTATGTTTATGTATTCTAGGGCTGGCCACTTTGCAACTAAGGCTAGAGAGATTGAGTGTCCAGCATGCGGAAAACTCACTAAAGTTGTATCACGGGCAGATGCTTGCTCATACTGTAAGGTCGCTTTAATCGATGAAGGTAGAGGCGTTTACAAAGCTGTAAATAACGATAAAAATAAGAAGAAGAAAAAACAAGCTATGTCAACTTAAAACTGACTTAGCTTGTTTTGTTATATTGTATTTGTTTTTTGCTTTTTGTTGTTAATCTTCTAATACTAGTTCCTTAGGCTGTTTCTCTAAGAATGTTTGTATTGTCTCCCAAATCTCAGGTAGCTCAAACCCACGTCTCCAAGAAGCTATTCCTGCTAAATCATATTTACGCACGAGCTTTACCCGCTCCTCCATCGATTCAACTGTCTCCAGCCAAATCCGATAACGGTCATTGCCATCAAAATACTCTGCGTAATACTGCATGGCCTTATCATCAAAGGTAACTGTGGCATTATTCTCTTCAATAATATTCCATGCAAGCTGCATAGATACAGCCCTTGAACTGACTTTAATAGAACCAACTGCCTGCGCTTCTTCCTTCCATACCCTTGTATAGAAAGGCACTCCAAGGATTAATTTATCCTTCGGAACCTGCTGTAAGACTCCCTGTAATCCTCGTTCCACCCACGGCAGAGATGCTACAGAGCCAGCAACTGGACTTGAGCCCCAGTGTTCGTCATAGGTCATAACCATTACATAGTCAACAGTATCTGCATAGGCCACTCGATCATAAACCATTGACCAATTAGGACTTGAGGATAGAATTGTTACATCTATTGACACAACCAGTCCCTGTTCACGAAGGTATGGGGTTAGCTCCCGTACATATTGTGTCAGATAGTCCTTATCTTCATAGTAAACATTTTCGAAGTCGATATTTATTCCATCTAATTTATATAATTCTGCGTAGCCTAATAATTGGCGAATCGAGCGTTTCCTCGCCTCTGGATTTCGCAAAAACTCCCCTGTTAAGTCAGGGTCAAATTGATTATCATATAAAGCCCAAACATGTATACCTTGATCATGTGCCCAATCAACATAGTCAATTGACGCCTTTGAACCACTTACGTTTCCATCTGCGTCTTTAAGATAAAACCAGGTTGGAGAAATTACATTTACCCCTGGCATCAATGGTATGTCAGCTGGATTTGGTGTAGCCCTGTGAACATGCTCCCAGGTAAGATTAATCTTTCCGCCAAGGGGCTTCCAAGGAACGTGTCGAGCTTCTTCAGCCGCTTTATGCATCTGAATTCCTGCCAGTTGTATGTCTGATTTATTAACAAAGCCAAATATTCCTTCTCTGGTCTGCACTTGATACCAATTTCCCTTTTGTCCAATGATATCTACTTCTGCGTTGGTATTAAGTCTAGCTACGATTGGCTCTTTAATATGTGCATCTAGTCGTACAAGTGCTTCTTCTACGTTAACTCTACCCTTTTGCACAGGAATTCCAATTGATTCTATAATAAGGGTATTCGTTGACTCCACATATCTTGGCTTAATGCTGTAATAGCTTGCAAAAAACTCTAGTGGCAGATAAGGAGTTTCTTCTATCAATCTTACTGGAACTTCTAAGTCAACAGGCTCACTATTGAAAAAAGCCGTTAGCTGCTCTGTCTTTAGCTCGATTACCTGTGTCTCTGTTGTCATAATTAATAGCTGATTACCTTCATCCCAATGCAAGTATGGGTCAAATAACTCCTTCATTATTGTATAAGACAAGTACGGCGTACCATCTATAATCTGTACGTCAATCTCTTCAAGCTTCTCATGGTCAAATATTGTTGTAACTTCGTCTAGGGAGTATACTCTAATTTCTTCGTAATTGGGTACTAAGTAAACCCAAGCAAACACTCCAAACGTTATGAAGCTAGTAATTAGCAGCATAGTTATGATTATGTGCCAAGGTAAAGATTGCTTATGTGTCTTACGTTGCAAAGGTGTTGTTTCCATTCCCGTCTCCCTTTCTTTGAATGGCATCTATTTCATTATCACACAGAATCACAAAAAAAGCACCAATAAGGTGCTTGTAAAACTAGTATAAAATGACAATTAGCATTCTATTGTTATCTATTCTTCATCATACATATCATCTGCGACTTTCGTCCGGACTTTATAATAAAATGATCCCTGGCGTTGGGCAATTTCTTTTGCTTGTTGGTAAAGGTACAACTGACAGCTAAATGGCTCAACTGAGCTTAACTTAGCATAACTACCATCTTTATTAAGAATTCTAGCCTTTACATTGTCTTTTAGGTTCGCATCTAATATATCTTTAATACGCTCCTTAAGATTTTCTTGTAGGATAGGAAACATTGTCTCAACTCTACGACTTAGGTTCCTTGTCATCCAATCAGCGCTTGATAAATAGATAATTTCGTCTCCAGCATTAGCAAAATAATATATTCTACTATGTTCAAGGAATCTTCCTACTATGCTTCGCACTGTGATATTATCACTTAGGCCTTCTATGCCAGGGCGTAGACAACAGATGCCACGGATTATTAAGTCTATTTTCACACCTGCCATTGATGCTTTAAACAACGCCTGTATAATATCCTTATCTGTTAGTGAGTTCATCTTAGCAATAATACGGCCAGTTTTACCTGCTTTAACATGCTCAATTTCCTGTTCTATTAATTCGATGAATTTATCACGCATACCTAAGGGAGCTGCGTATATTTTTCTCCAGACTGGTGTTTTCATGTATCCAGATAAGTGATTGAAGATTGCCGAAGCATCAATACCTAAGTCATCATTTGCTGTAAACATCCCAATGTCTGTATATAGCTTCGCTGTTGATTCATTGTAATTCCCTGTACCCATATGCACATAGCGTTTGATCATATTTTTCTCTTGCCTAACGACAAGTAGGAGCTTACAGTGGATTTTGTAGCCTACGAGCCCATAGATAACATGGCAGCCTGCTTCTTCAAGCTTTCTAGCCCAGACGATATTGTTCTCTTCATCAAAGCGCGCCTTAAGCTCTACTACAACAGTAACCTGTTTACCGTTTTCTGCCGCCCGCATTAGGTACTTAATAATCGGCGAGTTGCCGCTAACTCGATAGAGCGTTTGTTTAACTGCTAAGACATTCGGGTCTTCTGCTGCTTGTTTTAGCATAAGAATCACTGGTTCAAAGGATTCATATGGATGGTGGACGAGAATATCTTTTTTGGCAATCGCTTCAAAGATATTCGTCTCTCCCATGAAATCCTGGGGTGGCTGTGGTGGCATCGCTTCATGAAGCAACTCATCATAGCCTTCTATATTAGAAAACTTCATCAAAAATGATAAATCCAATGGTCCTTCAGCTTTATAGATATCTTTATGGTGTATATTTAATGATTGTCGCAAAAACTCTTCTATCGTTGGGTCACAATCATGTTGGACCTCTAGACGAACAGTGGCACCACGACTGCGCTTCTTTACTTCCTTCTCTATCTCTTCTAGTAAATCACTGGCAGCTTCTTCATCAAGGATAATGTCAGCATTCCTTGTTATTCGAAATGGCGAAACAGAGATAATGCGATTACCTGAAAACAGCACGTCTACAAATTGTTTGATTACATCCTCTAAAAGGATAAATTTCGATTCATCCTCGTTATCCCAAGGTAATTCAACAAAGCGCGGAAGAACAGATGGAACCTGAACAACGGCAAATAGTGTTTTGTGATTGTTCTTACTTGCTTCAGCTTCGAGTAGGACTGCAAGGTTAAGAGATTTATTCAGTAGTAATGGAAATGGACGACAAGCATCTACTGCTAAAGGTGTCAATGTAGGGTAAATGTTATTATAGAAATACTCATTTATAAAGCATTTTTGCTTATCGTTTAACTCCTGCGCTGACAGTATAGAAATCCCTTCAGCATCTAACGTAGGTAAAATTTGCTCGTTCCAAATTTGATACTGAGAGGTTACAAAATTATGGGCTTCATTGTTAATCACCTTAATCTGCTGTCTTGGTGACATCATTGTCTTATTCTCAGGGACGGAAAGCCCTGCCTTTAACTGATCTTTAAGATGGGCAACGCGCACCATGAAAAATTCATCAAAGTTTGATGCACTAATTGCTAAGAATTTGACCCTTTCTAAGATTGGGTTTGTCTCGTCCTCAGCTTCACTTAATACCCTTCGATTAAATGCAATCCAGCTTATTTCTCTGTTTATATAATATTCTGTGTTTTCCATAATCTCTCACCCCATTCTATTTAATTTCAGTTGATAATTTATTTGATTTGCCCGTGTATGCTTATTTTTTTAAGGCTTTTACTTCAAATAAGTGCCCAAAATGTTTTCTAAAATGCTTTATGTACTCATTCGCTAAGTCGATTTCAATAGAGCGCTTCTTCTTAACAAGACATTCAACGGTCACTTTCTTGCCGTCATATTTAACAGTAACACCCTCTACCTGTTTACTAGCTGTTCGATCTAAACTGCGTGTGAATTGCAACAATACACCAAGCTGTTTAATTAGCTGCTCGTCCTGTTCATTGAGTATATCGTCAAACCGATGTACTCTGCTGCGTAAAATTTTGGCTTTTTTGTAGGATGCTATAAGTGCTACAATCAGTCGCTCCCGATGTGAAAGACCAGGTAAATTGACGTTACTTAGCAGATAGAATGTATGATTAGCCGTATTATAGACATTGATTGTCCGACCTATGTCATGTAAGAACGCAGCTACCGCTAATAGCCTTGCCTCTTTTTCCGTATATGGTAGAATTTTTGCCTGCATAAGCTGTCTGAATAGCTCTACAGATAGGTGCATAACATGCTCAGCATGCTTAGTATTGATTTTGTAATAATGGGCAAATCTCTTAATGTGCATACTGACGATATCTTCATCAAGATCTTGTTCTACCTCTTGCTTGAGGATTTCTAAACAAATTCCATCTCTGATACCCTGTGTGCTTATATAAAACTCATCTACATCAATATAATTCATAACAGCGGTATACATAGCTACTCCACCAAGGATGATATCTTCTCGGCCTGATGAGAGCCCTTGAATCTGTGACCTACTACTTAATGGTGTTCGCCTCAATAGGTGAAAAATGTGTTCAACGTCATATGTATCCATTTTGTAATTATGGATGCTGTTAAATGAATAGCGGGTTTTATACTGATGGATGCTTGCAATGGTTCGAGCTGTCCCCCCTAGCCCGACAACTGGACATCTCTTGTTTTTTAACCACGGAATTTGTTTCAAAGTAGCTTTTATCTCATTATAAAAGCATTTCAAATCATCCTTATTGAGAACTTCTTGTTGTTTAAAAAATGTTTCCATGATATTGACAGCCCCGTATGGGAGACTGATGGAGTGAACTAAGTTTCGCTCCTTCATATATGTAATCTCCGTGCTACCTCCACCTATGTCAACGATAAATGCTTCTTCAATGTCCATACTAGATCGAACTGCTAAGTAGCCATAGCGAGCCTCTTCTTCACCTGAAAGAACCTCAAACTGAATGTCAGTTTGTCTGAAAATCTCAAAAATCACTTCATCACGGTTTTGTGCCTGTCGCAATGCTGCCGTAGTTACACCCTTAATATATTGTACGTCTCTAGCATCACATAGTTGCTTATACTGCTTCAAACATTGTATTGCTAATTCAACTCCAACATCTGTAATTCTTCCATGTTCATCAAGATGCCCACTAAGACGAATAGATCGCTTTAAATCATCCACCTTGTATATAGCCCCTTGAGTATTAATATAATATATTACTAATCTTACTGAGTTCGAACCCATATCTATAATTGCAATATGTTTTTCCATAATTATGACCATCTTCCTTCGAATAATTATAATTTAGACAATTTGTCTCATAGGATTTTTTGTCGAAATATGTTAAAGTTGTTCACTGACAGGAGGTTCTGTTTATGATTGAAATAGTGTATATAATAATGGCATTTATAGTAGGACACTTTATCGGCTCTAAGGGCTGGCGACGATTCATGACAACTTCCCGCAAAAAGCAGCCTCGTACGTTCGTAACAGCTAAAGAACGGGAAATGCTACTAAAATAGTAGTGCGCTTTGACATAAATCAGCTAATTGACATTGACTGCAGTTTGGCTTGCGTGCATAACATATACGTCTACCATGAAATATTAATTGATGATGTGCCTGTGACCATCGTCCCTTTGGGATGATGGTCATTAATTGTTGTTCTGTTTCTAATACGTTGTCACTTGCTGCTAGCCCAAGTCGATTACTAACACGAAACACATGTGTATCTACAGCTATGGCTGGTACACCAAAGGCATTACTAAGCACTACATTGGCTGTCTTCCTACCGACCCCTGGTAGCTTTTCTAGGGCTATGCGCTCACTTGGCACTTCCCCATTATGCTCTTCCACTAATATGTGGGCCGTCTTTTTGATTGCTTTACTCTTGTTTTTATATAAACCTAGTCCATATATATCCTCTGCGATTTCTTCTGCTTCTACTCTTGTATAATCTGCTGGCGATTTATATTTTACAAATAATGATTTCGTGACTTCGTTCACCCGTTGATCTGTGCATTGTGCAGATAAAATCGTAGCTATTAGTAATTCAAAGGCATTAGTATGCTCTAACTCACATTTAGCATCAGGATACATTTGCTCCAATTTGTCTAAGATTTTTAGTACTTGTGCCTGCTTTTTTGTCATTAGAGCTACCCCCTATACAATTGAATATATTGAGCGATTTCGTTCTCAGTAGAATAATTAGCTTTTGCCAACTCATGGGCTGTGTCAACTATTATTAGTGTCTGATCAGGTTTATTTATAAAAGCATCGACTGCTGTATTAAATTCTTCTTCAGCATTGAATAAATAGCCGTTTTTGCCGTGCTCAATCATTTGTTCGTTCCCTGGACACCTACTAGCTATGACTGGTGTGCGCTGATAAAAAGCTTCTATGATTGCTATCGATTGACCTTCCGACTCTGAAGAATTTATTAATATATCGGATATTCTTATGATTTCTATCAGCTCTTTTTGATGAATGCTTTTAAAATATCTTATGTGGGGATTTTCCCGTGTAAGTATAGTTACCCGCTCATACTCCTCTGCCTCAATTACTGGGCCAATTACACACAGCACCAGTTGAGTGCTATTAAGTTTATTATTGTTGAGTTTATTGTAATTAGCTACTAACTCAATTGCCCATTGTATACGCTTTATCTTGCGCACACCCGCAGGTAGTACAAGCACACACTTACCCTGCTGCTGCGATAATTTAATGAATTCTAAAATCTCATCTGCATTCCCACTCTTCTGAATATCTGAGCCTAATTCATAATAACCTTGACCTACAATATGGGTTTTAGAACTAATGCTAGGAAACTTAGCTATAAGACAATTATAGGCTTGCTCATGAAATACGGTAATGAATGCGGCTCCACTTAACAACTCTAGAACTTGATTATGGTATGTGGCTAAATATACATTCAAGTCAGTTCCTGTAAAGGTAATGCCGTACTTATTAGTAACATGCATCTGTTTTTTGTACATTTCTGACTGCAAGTAGCGAATTGGGTTAAGTATATGTATACAGTCACTCTTAACTATGTGCTTTATATTATCTGAGATACTATCTTGATCATTATAGTTAATGCCAGTTACATCAACACCAGTATCTTCTAAGGTGTTAATTATTCTTTTTGCAGTCATTGTGTTTCCACGCATTGAGTTTAAATATGGGCTAGCAATTACAATTTTCAAAACAACTATCCTCTCAGCTTTACTTGTAAAGTTCACTTGCATTATTGTACGAAATTAGAACTATTGTAACATATCAGTACCTTTATCACCACAAAAAGACAAGTATCCCAGTAGATACTTGCCCTTTCGGTACTATATTTCAGGTTCAAATCCTAAGGCTGGCGGTTAGGGCCAGTTTGCTCTTGTTGACCTTGGTTTTGTTGGTTTTGTTGTTTCTGTTGCTGTTGGTTCATAGGGTTTTGTTGCTGTTGTTGTTTGTTCTTTTTAGGCATGAAATGTCACCCCCCTTTCATAATGTAGACTTCCACATTTGAAAGGAAAACATGAGTGGAAATAACTGCTATTTACTCCACCTGACTAAGTATCACTATTTTTGCAATAGCTTTGCTACGGTTACAACTGCTTCAGCCCGTGTTGCTTCTTTATGTGGCATGAACAGATTATTGCTACCACCTGTCATAATGCCTAGTCCGTTCATAATAGCTACTGCACCCTTGCGATTGGCCGATATTTGATCATGGTCTGCAAATGATTCTTTAAAGATGTCAAGCATTGCTACTTCATCATAGTTCAAGAATTTAATCAGTAAGTGCGCCATTTCTTCCCTATTTAAACTAGAATTAGCAGCCCAATTGCTCTCGTTGTCATTAATATATAACCTGCGTTCTGTTACAAATGAATTTACTTCCTTCGTAGAGAAATCCCTTGTATATGGACGTTCAATTTTCATTAATATTTCCACGAATTCTCTCTGTGTGATTGCTTTGTTAGGCTGCAAAAATTCATCAGTAAACGGTAGCACACCGTACTTTTGCAAAAACCGTATGTCTTCCTTAGCCCAATGATTATCTAAATCCTTAAATACAACATCTTGCATTTTTTTCTCTTCACCGAAATAGTCTAATACCTTACCAGTCTTCGCATCATAGAGTGTGTTCTCTAGGTTTGTAAATGTGTACACAAGCTTAGTGTCCATTGATTGCTCTTGCTGATTAAAGTCACGTATAAAATGCAGCTCTAATGGGTTGTCTGATAAAAACTGCTGTTGAATTCGTTCCTCATTAATCAAATTCGTAGGATTTGGAAAATCATAGTCTGCCCATACGATTTGAAAATACTGCACATCGCCAGTTTGCGCATCTATGTTAATAACTACTACATTCTGGTCAAACACTATCCCGTTCACTGTTCTTTGAAATCGTAAATGATAGGTTAACGGAAGCTCCTGACCTTCAAGCATTTTCCATCCCTCAGATTTGACGTGCTTTAAACTATTTATATGCTCTGGATAATGTTTAGAAATGTACTCCTGAGCCTTTTTAACGGCTGTTTCTTCATCTTTGATGAGTAACTGATGCTCTTCTAGTCTTTGATTCTCTTCTGGATATTGATATTTAATTAAGCGCACTAATTTTCCACTCATCGCATCAATACCGATCTCTATTGTGCCATGCTTTAGCTTTTCTTCTGATTCTTCATAGTACTCCCAGCGGAAATTCCAGCTACGATTCTGTGGAAAGTCCCAGCTTCTTTCCATATTACTATACACATGTCTGTAATTACTTGGTATATCTACATAAGATTCCGCTCTCAACAACGCTTGCTCTTGACTTAATAAGCCAGATAAAGATTCAAGCTCAGCCTGCTCAAACCCGTCCAGTCCTTTCGCTGCATCTTCTCTGGTTTCCATCATACCACCATAACCAAAACGGTCTAAATAGTGCGCTGGTTCAAAAACCTCACCTGAAGTAGCGTCAACAGCAAATTGAGACGCTTTAATAGGTCGGTACACAAGTTTTACGCTATTACGCTCATCACGTTTTGCGGTAAATGGAACAATGTAAGCAAGCTCCATACCATTTTTATCTATAAATAAATCCTCTGCAATTGTTTTATTAATTGTATTAGTAATATTGGTATCTAAGCCTTCAATCCATTGCATGTAATAACTTCTAACTATCCCTGTATCAGCGTTGATAGTTACCTGTATATTCTGCCCTTTAAAAGGAATCCCATCGACTAATTGCTCAAAACGATATTCGTAATGCTTTAAGCCTTTATACAGGGGATACTGAGGCTCACTTATTAATTGATACTCGCCAGCAGACTTACCCGAGAATCTTTCCACTACATCCTCAGCTATCTGCCTACCTTGCTCCCAGGTGTGCTTAGGTATATAGCTTTGATATTGTCTGTCATAATACTCAGACGGATTGTAATGGTGATAATTAATAACTGTTCCCGTTTTAGCATCAATTCTAATTGTTAGCTCACCATGCTGATCTATTGTTGAAAACCAGCGAAAGCTCCAAGAGCTTACATTAACATCCTCTTGAAAATTCGAATGTACAGAATCAAATTCCTTTGGTATATCAAATAATTCCTTAGCACGTACGAGGGCTTGTTCCGCCGTTAAGAGACCCCTATTAGTTATTTCTTCGTTGCTGATTACTTCATTATTGCTTTTCTTTTCAGTTAATTGTTCTTTAATTGCAATCTGTTCTTTCACATTAATCGGCATTATTTCCATTGCAAATAGATTATGTATTGGTGAAACGATAACTAGAGATAGTGCAAGCGTGCTTAAAATAATTTTTAGTGATAATTGTTTATTGCCTTTAGTGTGCATACAAAACAATCCTCCTTATCGGTTATTAGTTGTTGTTTCCAACTACTATATATACGACAAAGAGGATATATATGTTTCATTCGTTTTCATCATTATGAAAATATTTTTTATCTCTGACAAATTGTGCATTTTCCATCTTTTTCTAATTGTTTATGGAAATAATCTTTACATTTTACACACTTTACTAGTTCAGTCTTAAGTACCAGCATCTGCTCTTTATTAACAAATGAATGTATCTTTATTTTATCAGTGTACTTAATTTTTTTACTAGGGCAGATTGACTCACACTTGTGACACCCTAGACAATTATATGGTTTGTATATGATTTTTCCTGTTTGATTCTCTTTATCTTTTACTAATTCAATTGCCCCTGTTGGACATAAACGGCTGCATATACTACATAGATTACAGCCATCTGCTATTGATAATTTATCAAAATAATAAAGATCCCCTGAAATAGTCTTTTTCCCAGCTAGCTTTTTAATTACTTCTAATAGAATTTCCCGTTGCACTGGAGCACTTTTCGTGCGTTGATTTTGGGCGATTTTTCTACGCTCCTTCTTGATTTCATCAGAAACAAGCTGATCTGCTACATCCCCAAATACACCAACGCTATTTGATCTAACACCTTTTCCAATGTTTTTAAAGAAATCTCTACGATTATAATTACTTGACTGCTCAATTTCTTTTTTTGTTGCAATAAGTATTGGCTCAGGCAGGTGTGAAGCTAGCATTAAACGCGCTTCATCAACCTCTAGCTGTGTTAGCCACTCTGTTGCTTCTGTGAAATTATAATTGATATTTTCTAATACTTTATTTTCGCGATTTTTCGGACAATCCTTGCAGCCTGATACATCTACCCAAACATATTTAGCATCGACTGCTAATGGGGCAAGCATTAAGCCTGGATGGATTCTAGATAAGCAGTCAACATTGATGCTCGTCAATCGCTCTATGTCAAAATCATCCTGATTTGATTTGCTATTTTTATGGTTCTTCAAAGTTTTATGGTGTTTCGAGTTATTACAGCTCAGTCTTACCGTTGTTTTATCCTTACAATGATGAATAATATTTCTTAAAATGGTATCATCATGTAAGCTGACAAAGGAAATGGCACCATTGGGGCAACTGGTTACACAATTTCCACACCCTTGACACAGGGCTTCATCAATTGATTTAGCACCTTCTGCAATTGCCTGATTAGGACAGCTATGAACACAAATTTGCTGGCAAAGCTGACCGATGGCAGTGCAGCGCTCTTTATCAATTTCGATAGGGCAATCAACAAGTTTCTTCTCCATATATTTGTTTATAAACCTTGAAAACAAGCCCATATCTTCACCCCTAACTACATTATTCTATGCTGTTACGCGAGCTTTTTCTTCATTTATAAAAGTTCTAGTTACACGTGCTAAATGCTTATAAAAATCATGTGGTGTTTCTTTCTCTACATCATTAGTAAATTCTCCAACCCAAGTAGATAAATGCTCTACTAGCATTTCATTTTGTAGCTTTGTAAATCGAGCTGCCTCATCTATATCTCCTTCTTGTTCAGCAACACGTGCTTTAAAACATAATACGTACATAGCTTCTAATTCAACTTTAATATGGTCTGGTATTTCTTTTTTGTCTTTATCAATGCCAATTCCAGCTTTGTTATAAAACACTTGCACATCCATTGTCGATTGTGCCATAATCTGGCGTCCTTTATCCAGGTATACTGAACCATAAGGTGCTGCTAGCAGCTTCAATGGCCCTACAAACAGTTTAGAGAATGCAATTTGTAGTGGTAGCCAGTTATCTGTTTCGTCTGCTATTTTTTTCATTGCTTTTGCTTCCTCAACAGCGTCACTTTCTAGCAATTCGAGTGTCTGAATCAGGCCTTGAAACAACTGAACCTTATTCATTTCTGATGAAGGTAACTCGTAACAAACTGATAATAGCTTAAAAGCTGCTTCCCTTGCTCTTTCTGGTGCTAAAACGTCTTGTGTCATTAGTATCCTCCTTATTTACGTTTAACTATATATTCTTATATTTGATAAAAGAGCGGCAAAACCGCTCTTCTACCAAATACCTATAGCATTATACTACAAAACCTATTTTCTTCCTAACTACACTTAACATCTATTTAAGGCGGGAGAGTTAGATGTAATACTATATAATAGGTTTTGTATCTAGATTACTATGCTTTCGGAGAGTATGATTTAATGTAATAAACATTTGGTTTTGCGCCAGTCTCTGGTTGCAATACGAAATATTCGTTGTTATTGATTAGTCGACTTACTTGACTATTTGGATCATCTAAATCTCCAAAAACTCGAGCGTCAGCTGGGCAAGTTTCTACACAACGAGGTACTTGGCCATTAGCTACACGATGATCACAGAAAGTACACTTCTCAACATGACCTTGCTTACGAATACCTTTAGTACCACCTTCAGCCGTTAAGTCACGGTCTGGGTTAGTATAAAGAGGTTTTGCTGTCTCATATTTTCCATCAAATGTTGGAGCCTCAGCATTGAAAGAAATTTGCTCATATGGGCAGCTTCTTTCACACATGCGACAGCTAATGCAAGTATCAGAATTGTACTTAGTCATTCCATTATCAGCCTTATACATTGACTTTGGAGTAGTAGGGCAAACCTCTACACACGGAGCATCCGTGCAATGATTACATAAAGTTGAAATATACTCTAATTTAACATTAGGGAAAGTACCCGTTGTTTGTTGTTTATAGTGAGACCAGAAGATTCCGTCAGCAATATTGTTTTCGCCTTTACAAGCGATTGAGCATCCCGCACAACCTGTGCATTTTTGCTGATCGATTACCATTGCATATTTAGTCACTCAAAACACCTCCATTAATATTTATCCTAGACTATTACGCCTTTTCTACTTTTACTCTTGTAGAAGCGTAGAATACTGTCGAACCACTTAAGTGCTCATATACAGCAGGTATAACATCGTTGTTATTACCACCGATACCATCTGCATTTCTACCGAAGTTCCAGTGTCCTTGACCGTATGCTTTAACTGCATGGCCAGGAACGGTGCCTTCCCAAGCACGTACTTTAACATTTCTAACTTGACCTGTTGGTGAAGTAATTACAACGCTGTCTCCATCAGCAAGTCCTAATCTTGTAACATCTGATGGGTGCAAGATAACTGTATCGCCCCACTTTTCTCTACCAAAGTCTACGTCAGAAAACTCTTGATACCATGAGGTGTTAGCGGCACGACCTTCACGATTTAAGCGAGCTTTGTGGTCAACGAATACTAATGGGTATTCAGATGAATTACCTTCGATAATTGGCTCCTCATAGTGAGGCAAGAAACGAAGATCTCCTGTTGCAGTATAGTTTGTTGCTGCTATTACTTCATCAATTGTAGCAGCAGCTTTGTAGTTTGTTACATTATCAGCAAACTTCTGTAAACGATCTTTTAAGGTTTCACTATAGAACTCAAATTTCTTAGTTACTGTAGCATAGTTATCCCACTTAGATCTGTATACATATTTTGTAGAGTTCCATACACCTACTTCTACGAACTGCTCCCAGCTTCCTAAGTTTCCAGGTCTTTCAAGTGCTGGATCCCATGCTGGTTGTGTTCTAATCTTTGTTACTATTTTATCAAACTCTTCAGCTGAAGTTGCAGGGTTGCCAGTTTCAGGATCAACTAATGTTTTGCAGTAATCAATAAGGTTAGACACTCCAAGTTCAGCTAACTTTTCTCCTAATAACCATACATACTCAGTCTCAGGGTTCTTCGCCTCTGGGAATGGCTTGTCTATTGGTCTAGCTAACCATACGTGCATGTGTAAATCTTGCTTCTGATGTAACGATCCCCATTGCTCAAAGTTAGAATGAGTTGATGGTAATAGAATATCAGCGTACCAACTCATCTCTGCCATATGCACTACATGGTGAACAAAGAATGGAACTTTAGCTAATGCTCTCTCCCAACGGTCAGGTTCAGGACAAGAATATGGTGTGTTAACCCAATATCCATAAGCTAATTTAATATCGTACGGATTTTCTGCTAAGATAGCATCCGCTACTCTGTTCAAGTTAACGCCTGTAGAACCTGTAGCTAAGTTTGGCCACTCTAAATATCCACGTTGGTCAATTTTTTGTGAATCTGGAACAGAAAGATTGAAATCGTCCGCGCCTGGTAATCCTTGAAGCGCTCCAGGAGGATTTTGTTGTGTTCCACCTTGGTTATCAGATCCACCAAAGATACCTGCTAATGCATGGATTGCCATCGATGTGTATCCACCGCGCTGTTGCATTACGGCTCCTCCACCCATCATTACGCAAACTGCAGGAGCTGCTGCACCCATACCACGTGCTACACGAATAATTTGCTCAACTGGAACGCCAGATAATTGAGCTGCCCATTCTGGAGTTCTATCTTTAAGCTCATGGTTCCACCACTTAACTATACCGTGTGTATGTTTTTCATCAAAGCTAGCTTCGTCAACTTCTTGACCTGCTACGAACTTGTTAACACCATCTGTGAAATCTCCAACAAATCCTTTGTACCATAATCCTTCAACTAAAGCTACGTGTGCAATTGCTAATGCAACTGGAGCATCGTAACCAGAATTAACAGGTAGCCATTCATGTGCTTTACTTGCAGTTGAAGTTAAGCGTGGCTCTACTACAGCTACAGTAGCACGGTCTAACACATTGCCCCATTTGTTTAACCAGTTAGAAACCTGACGGTTAGTACATAATGGGTCCATTCCCCAGCATAAAACATATTTAGCATAATCTAAATCGTAGTCGCGGTATCCGCCAAATCCTTCTGTGTACATAGGACCAAACTTCTCTGCTTCAGCACAAATCGATGAATGAGAAATATTGTTAGGAGATCCTAGTAAGCGAACCATACGACCGTAGTTTAAGTCATTGTTATTCGTGTAACGACCTCTAAATAATACGAACTTATGGGTTTCACCAGCATCAATTAACTCTTTGTGCTTTTGCGCAATTGTAGTCATTGCTTCATTCCAAGAAATTGGCACAAAACCTGGGTCTTCATTGCGACCTTTGTTCGGATTAGTACGCTTCATAGGTGAGCTAATACGATCTGGATCGTACATTTGCTGAATACCTAAGTGCATTCTTGGACAGTTGTTCTTCTTGTTACTCTTAGAATTTACGTTACCACGAACCTTTAATACACGTCCATTAACAACGTAAGCTTGAGATGTACACCATGAAGTACAACCAGTACAACCAGCACCTACCCACTTACCTTCTGCTAGATTACCAATTGGAGTTGTGTCCTCCACAATTGTGTCCGTTACTGCGTCATCACAACCTAGTAAAGCGATTGCTGTAACACCAGTAAGCGCTGAGGTCTTAAGAAAACCTCTTCTTGTTAAATTCATCAACGTTACCCCCTTCATAAATGGTTCAAAAAGATTTAAACAATGATGTTCAAAACCTAGTACAATTGTAACTTACATTTGAATATATTATGAAGAGGTTAAATCCCTAAAATGCTAGCGCAAAAACCCTTAGTTGCGCCAGAGTTAAAATCAGGGTTTTTCCCTATTGAAACTTTTATATTTAGAAAATCCTATGTAATATAAGTATCTTTAAATACTCGAAATAAGAATAAGCTATAGTAAAACAAAATAAGCCTCTGTTAAAATAATGTAATTTTTCATTATTTCACAGTAGACTTATAGGTTTTGTTAATATATTCATATGATTAATTTCACATTTAATGGTAGTATTTTCACTTTTATAGTTATAATCACTACTTTATAGTGATTAACTTCACATTCACTAGTGATATTTAGTTAGTAAATAGACTGTTTTAATTAGTTAGGGCTTGAATCGGAGCAGGAATTCGTCCACCACGGCGCACCAGCTTCTCGCTAGAGTATTGACTGACCTCCATGATTGGCGCTCTACCTAGTAGCCCACCAAACTCGACCATATCTCCAGCTTTCATACCCGCTACTGGGATTATACGGACTGCGGTAGTTTTCTTATTAATCATACCGATTGCTGCTTCATCAGCTATAACACCAGCTATAGTAGCTGGATGGGTGTCACCAGGTACTGCTATCATATCTAGTCCAACAGAGCAGACACAGGTCATTGCTTCAAGCTTACTTAGGCTTAACGCACCCTTTTCTACAGCGGCTATCATTCCATTGTCTTCACTTACAGGAATGAAGGCACCACTTAAACCACCAGCATATGATGTCGCCATTGCTCCACCCTTCTTGACAGCGTCATTCATTAGAGCTAGGGCTGCAGTCGTGCCTGGAGCACCACAGACTTCCACACCTATCTCTTCTAATATTTCAGCTACACTATCGCCTGTTGCATTAGTTGGGGCTAGTGATAAATCAATAATTCCAAACTGGGCACCTAATCTCTCGGCTGCTAGTCTACCAACTAGTTCACCAGCACGGGTGATTTTAAATGCAGTTTTCTTAATAACGTTAGCTATTTCACCAAGATCAGCATCAGGGTAACGCTTAAGTGCATGAAGTACCACACCAGGTCCACTTACACCGACATTGATTACTACATCTGGTTCTCCTTCTCCATGGAAGGCACCTGCCATAAATGGGTTGTCCTCTGGCGGATTACAAAAGACTACAAGCTTCGCACAGGCTAAGCTGTTAATATGTTTTGAATTATCTGCAGCCTTAACAATCGTCTCTCCGACTAAGGAGATGGCGTCCATGTTAATCCCTGCTTTAGTTGTGGCTACAGATATTGAACCACATACCCTTTCAGTCACTGTTAATGCTTCTGGTATTGACAAAATCAAGTTCTGCTCATCAGGTGTCATACCTTTATGTACTAATGCCGAAAAACCTCCTATGAAGTCAATACCCAACTTCTTTGCAGCTTCATCCAAGGTCTTAGCTATTTCTACATAATCTGCTGACGAATACTTTACACCAACATTAGCAATTGGTGTAATCGATATGCGACGATTTATAATCGGTATGCCAATTTCACGTTGAATCTTATCAGCAACGTCCTTAAGATCCGCAGCCTTTGTAGTGATTTTATTATAGATGTTTTTTTTGAAAATATTCACATCTGGATGAGCACAGTCTTTTAAGCTTATACCCATGGTTACTGTACGTATATCTAGGTTCTCCATCTCGACCATGCGGATGGTTTCCATAATTTCTTGTAATGCTAAACCCAATTTAATGACCCCTCTCTATATGCGGTGCATAAAGTTAAAGATATCTTCATGCTGCAGACGAATTTTTAGACCCATTTCTTCTTCTAGTGGCTTGAAGTATGTCGCTAGAGAATCTATGTCGCCATTGTAATCCTTAACGTCAACGACCATTACCATTGTAAAAAACCCCTGCATAATAGTTTGGCTTATGTCTAGAATATTTACATTTTTATCTGCTAATATAGCAGTCACCTTAGCAATAATACCCTTTTGATCTTGTCCAACTACACTTATTACTACGCGATTTCCTTTAGTTTGTTCCACAGTTTTCCGCTCCTTAAAAATGATATGATTTATCAAAGCATTATAATATATTAAAAAAATAAGACTTTTTTGTCAAGCTATATTGTAAGCTCTATGTATTTTTCGTACAATGGAGACGAGACTTTACTATTTCGATTGCCTTATACATATTATCTACTAACAATTGAATATCTTCACTACTAGCGTTATCTACATGGATTCCGCCAGTAATAATTACATTGGTTCGAAATTCTCTAGCTAACTGGTTGGCTACCTCATAGACAATCTCACCTTCTTTATGAGGTGTGATGACAACAACAGAGGTAGATGCACTTGGCTTTGTAGAGTCACTCATACTAGGGTGATACTCAGCTATGGCGACTGCTCCGATATGATGCTTTGTGCCCCCAGCAATTGTAACTAATAGATCAAAGCCTATACGCTGGTATGTTATTTCGATAGAAAAAGGGTATTCACCAAATCTAACGATATTTTTACCAACATCTTTAGTATTAAAATCTTTATTATAAATTTCGTTGTTATCAACTAGTTTCATTTGCTTACCCTTCTTTTCAGATAGCTATTTATAGATATAAAAAATTATAGGAGATGACTTTGATGGATAAACAGCAGATTGAGCCAATATATCAAGTTTCCGTTACCTGTCCTAATTGTACCTTTGAATCCAAAACAAGTAAAGTTCGTAGCAGCTTTGTAAAAACAAAAAAAACTGATACAGATTTTTGTATTCATTATGAGGGTGAAAACCCTGACTTTTATCTAGTACGCGTGTGTATAGCATGCGGCTATGCATATACAGATAATTTCAAGTTTACGACACTAGGAAAACAGCTTCAGGAGCGCCTTAATAGTATCATAACCCAAAAATGGAACAACCATGATTACGGTGGTAGACGCACTTTAAAAGATGCTATTACTGTATATAAACTAGCACTTTTATGTGCTCAATTAACAGAGCAAAGTGATGTTATCATTGGAGGTCTATGCTTCAAACTTGCTTGTTTTTATCGCTTTAAAGATAATGTTGAACAGGAGCAGCGGTTTTTACAGTACGCTTTAGATTCATATATGAATTTTTTCCAAAACGAATCAAACGTTAATGTTAATGAGGCTAAGATGATTTATCTGATGGCTGAAATCCAAAGACGGCTTGGCGATTATCGTGGCGCTGTCAAATGGTTTGACAAAGTTATTAAGGACAAATCCATCACTGATGTTGGAATTATTCGCAAATCTAGAGAGCAATGGCAGGTAGCTAGGGATCAGCTCAGAGAACAAGAAGCTAGACTTAAAGCAGAGAAAGAGTAAAAAATAGCTTGCTAGTATATCAATATACACTAGCAAGCTATTTTTATAATATCTAGGCTATTTTACAGCTATAATCCTAAAATTCAAACTCTACGTCTGTCAATCTACGCTTTATTTCTTCGATTACCTTTTTCTCAGCTTCCTCACCCTTTGCTTGGAAGGTAACAGAGAATCTAAGGAAGTTACCAGCATCATCCCATGGCACAGTCGAAATTAGTTTTTCTGTAATTAAATATTGGCAGAAGTCCTCCGCAGACTCAAAGCGGCGTCCTCCCTTAATGCCTTTTGGTATTGCCACATAAAGATAGAAGGACCCTTTCGGCTTCTGCACTTTAAAGCCTACTTCATTCAATACATCTACAAGTAGGTTATGTCTTCTTGAGTACTTCTCAGATATTTTTTCTGTGATTTGTGGATTTTGCAGTCCATACATAGCAGCTTTCTGTATTGGGATAAACTGACCTGAGTCGTTATTGTCTTTAACAGTAGCGAACGCTTTAACAACTAGTTCATTACCAGCAACAAACGCCATACGCCAGCCTGTCATGTTATAGGCCTTTGATAGGGAGTGAATCTCAATCCCTACTTCCTTAGCGCCATCTACTGATAAGAAGCTTAATGGCTTCTCCCCGTCGAATGTTAATGCTGCATAAGCCGCATCGGAAATAACAATAATATCGTTATCCTTAGCAAACTTGACAACCTTTTCGTAAAACTCTTTTGTAGCACTTGCCCCAGTAGGGTTGTTAGGGTAGTTAATGTATAACAGCTTCGCACGCTTTCTCTGATCCTCTGTTAATGAATATATATCTGGCAGGAAGTTGTTCTCTGCAGTCAACGGTAGGTTAACTACTTCTCCACCTAACCATTTCGTATGTGTACCCATAACAGGATACCCCGGAACTGTCATAATCGTGATGTCCCCAGGATTAATAAAGGCGCTTGGAAGCATAGCAAGTGCTGGCTTAGAACCAATCGCATGGTTCACTTCCTTCTCTGAATCAATCCCTGCAACTCCAAATACTTCTTCTAAGTACTTAGCGGCAGCTTCCTTAAACTCTGCAATACCATTATCGGCATAGCCACGATTTTCAGGCTTTGCTGCTTCTTCTGCTAAAGTTTTAACTACGCCATCATCAGCCATTTCATCTGGCTCACCAACACCCATATCAATCAGTTCAACATCAGGATGTGCTTTTTTAGCTGCTGCTTTTGCACGTTTGATTTTTTCAAACTTATAAAGAACTGTGTCCTTTCCGAATTGGTTACCACCAATTCTATTAGCGAATAATTGTTGTATGTAGCTTTCTATCATTACCTTTTACCTCCTAATATTCATTGCTTTTTAGAATGATTACAACCCGAGTAAGGATTATTAACATCATACATAAAAATCTGCTCTTCGTAAAGTATTTACATTTATTTTGAGCTAATTGTGGCTAAATTATATATTCCCTATAATTATTATTTCAAACATCGGACTTATGAATTGTCTTTAATTAACATAAAAACCTGCAGCCACTACTGTAGCTGCAGGCAATATAATCTATAGTTCTTTCTCCCATTCACGTAGGATCGCTTCTGCTCTTTCGACAATTTCTGGTAGCTTTTCCTGTACTGCATCTGACAGTTCAGTGCCCCATTCTAGTGATCCTGGCTGTACTCCTAATAGAATAAGCTTTTTCGGAAAGCGGTCACGAAATTTTGCAAGCCCTAAAAGCTCATGGAAGCTTCCTTGGTGAACTGAAAGTCGCATACCTGAAAATGCAGGTACTTCTTCGTCCTCAAGCTGCACTATTGTACCAGGCTCTTCATCAGCATTGATAGCATCTATAACTAATAGGCGATCGGCACGTTCAACCTGGTCTAAAAGCTTTAAGCCATCACAAGCTCCATCAACAAGTTCGATTTCTTCTTTCCACTCTTTTTCCATAAGCTTATATATTGCTTTAACGCCAATACCTTCATCACTACATAGAATATTGCCGATTCCCATTGCTATTACCTGCATATTCCACCTCTGTTGTGTTTTAAGATTAAAAATTACTACTGGATATAGCATAATGCTATATCCAGTATAACCATCAATTATTGGATTTTATACTACTATTATGCTGAGTGATTCTTGTTCTGTCCTTCTTGTGCTTCGTCTTCTTCAGGCATTTCCTTAGATTTGTATCCAGTAATAATTGAAGACGTTGCTCCACTCTTACTTAAGAAGTCGTATCTAAATGATGTGTATAAGTGAGCTACAATAAACAGTACAAACACCCAAGCTAACATATGGTGTATAACCCTTGTGTTAACAGAGTTACCCATTAAAGCTTGCCACCATGCAGTAATTGAATGTAAGAAGCCTGTTGTGTAAATTTCAGATTGCATAGCCAATCCTGTTAGGATTATAAAGAACGAACCTAACCAAATGAATAGTAGGTAACTAATCATCGCTAACGGATTGTGACCAACATAATGTGGCTCTTCTTTCTTTATAAAGCAGTAAAACAAGATAACATCCTTAAGACCTACCCAGAACTCTTTTTTCCAAAACTTAATCTTTGCATATTCATTACCAGCATAGAACCAGTATAGCCTAAAGATTAAATTCGCAATGAACACATAAGCAGTAACTAGATGTATAAATCTAGCAGTACCCATTAGGAAATAGTCATTAGCAACAAGTCCAGGAGCATGAACAAATGGATTATAAATGTAATACCCTGTGATTAGCAAAACCACTATACATAATGCATTGACCCAGTGAAATATACGTACTGGTAGCTCCCAAACATATACGTCCTTTTTTTGACCTCCGTGTGAACTCATTAGATCACTCCTATCGTATCACGTTAATCTGAGTGATTTCTTTTTTGTTCTTATCTACTAAGTGTACCGCACATGCCATACATGGGTCGAATGAATGGATTGTACGAATTACCTCTAGTGGTTGATGTGGATCTGCCATTGGCGTTCCTACTAATGCTTCTTCATACGCTCCACGTACACCATCAGTGTCTCTTGGTGACGCATTCCATGTAGATGGAACAACCGCTTGATAACTTTTAATTTTGCCTTTTTCAATTACGATGTAGTGAAGTAATCCACCACGAGGTGCTTCATTCCAACCAACACCTCTAACTACTGAATCTGTTCTGTGCCATGTCTTAGGATCCCATTTAGAGTTGTCAAAAGTAACTGTATCACCAGACTTGATGTTAGCAATTAAAGCATCGAAAGTCTCTTGTAAACGATCTACAAATAATTTTGTTTCAAGTCCACGTGCAGCAGTTCTACCTAAAGTAGACATTAATGCTGATAATGGAATATCTAATTCACCAGCAGCCCAATCTACTATATTCTTAACGTCAGGTACACCTTTAGCATAAGCAACTAGTACACGTGCTAATGGTCCAACCTCCATAGAATGACCTCTCCACCTTGGAGCTTTATTCCAAGTATAAGGCTTCGTTTCATCTAACTCTTTGTATCCAGGTGCTGGACCTGTATAGTCAAACGTAGTCTCTCCGAACCATGGATGTTTACCCTTAGCTCCATCAGAATATTTTAACCAAGTATAGTCTACAAACTCTTGGATTTGATCATAGTCACGCACATCTACATCATGTACTGTAGATAAATCACCATTTAAGATTGCTCCACTTGGGAATAGATAAGTATCCATATCACGCACGTCATTACCCGGAGTAGCGAAATCACCAAATGATAAATAGTTCTTAAGTCCTCCACCGTACGTCCAATCTTTGTAGAAGCTAGCAATTGCCATTAAGTCTGGGATGTACATCTGCTCTACAATGTCTTTAGCTTGGCTAATTAATTTTTGAATTTGATTAAATCTTTGAGTATTTAATGCTGTATCACTGTTTAAGTCGATTGCACAAGCAACTCCACCTACTACAAAGTGTGGATGTGGATTCTTACCGCCAAGGATTGCGTGAATCTTAACGATTTCTTTTTGCCACTCTAGTGCATCAAGATAGTGAGCTACAGCCAATAAGTTAACTTCTGGTGGCAGCTTGTAAGCTGGGTGACCCCAATATGCATTAGCAAATATACCTAATTGTCCACTCTCAACAAAAGTTTTTAAGCGCTTTTGTACATCAGAGAAGTACCCAGGCGAGTTCTTCGGATAATTAGATAGGCTTTGAGCGATTCTAGCAGCTTCCTGAGGATCTGCACTTAATGCACTAACAACGTCTACCCAGTCTAATGCATGTAAATGATAGAAGTGAACTACATGGTCGGCAACATGCTGAGAGTAAGTAATAATATCGCGAATTAAGTTTGCATTCTTTGGAATTCTAATGTCTAATGCATCTTCTACTGCTCTTAATGACGCAATGGAGTGAACGGTCGTACATACACCGCAAACCCTCTGTAAGTATGCCCAAGCATCTCTTGGGTCACGTCCTACCATAATTTTTTCAAGACCACGAATCATAGTACCTGAGCTTAACGCTTCAGATATTATCCCTTGGTCATTTACATCTATTTCTATACGAAGGTGGCCTTCGATTCTAGTAATTGGATCGATTACGATTCTTTCTGCCATTACTTACTGACCCCCTTATTCTGATCTACTGCAACAGGCGCTTCTTTATCTTTTTTCTTCATCTTCTCTACTGCTACTGTAGCAGCCGCATGAACAGCAACACCCGCAGTTGCAGCACCTACAACAGCTGCACCAACTTTATCAGGGTTGTATATAATATTTGTACCTGGAATTTGTGCTAATGTTGTAAAGATTGGACCGAAATCCCAGAAATTATCTTCCGAACATCCCATGCAAGGATTACCTGCTTCAACCGGCCAGCATGTGCTATCATTCCACTTCATTACAGAACAAGAGTTGTAAGTCACAGGACCTTTACAACCTACTTTATACAAGCACCAGCCAAGCTTAGAACCGATATCGTCAAACTCTTCAACAAATAGCCCTGAATCAAAGTATGCCCTTCTCTGGCAATTATCATGAATTCTATGACGATAGAATACTTTAGGCCTTCTGCGAATGTCTAGTTCAGGTAAAGAGTCAAACGTTAGAATGTGTGTAATTACACCTGCCATTACATCTGGAATCGGCGGACAACCTGGCACATTAATGACAGGTTTATTAGTTAACTTGTAAATAGGTGTAGCCTTTGTTGGGTTTGGCGCTGCTGCTTGAACTCCACCCCAAGCTGCACATGATCCATAAGAGATAATTGCTGCGCAATCTTTCTCATATTCACGGAAAATATCAATGTGCGTCTTACCATCAACCACACTATGGATTCCACCATCTGCCATAGGGATACTTCCTTCACATGCTAGGATGTACTTCCCTTTGTATTCTTCCTTCGTTTTCTCTGCTGCCTCTATCGCTTGTCTACCAGATGCTGCCATAATAGTATCATGGTAATCTAGCGATATCATGTCGAATAACAAATCTGCAACGATAGGATTATGCATTTTGATAAACGACATAGAACAGCCTGTGCACTCCTGGAAGTGCTTGTAAATAACTGGTACCCTTTCTTTCGTCTCCAAGGCTTTAACTACCTTCGGAGTAAATGAAGCTTCTAAACCCATAATTGCTGTAATCGCTGTGCAGAATTTCAAGAAATCTTTCCTTGAATATCCCCTTCTCTGCGCATACTCATAAAACGTTTCCTTCAAATTGACCCCTCCTTTTTAATACTAGTACTTTTTAAAAAGCATTTCTCATGAAGTAGATATTATAAAGCCACCTTACTACACCTTATTGTACAACATCAACCTATGTTATAACAATCACCTAAATTCTGTTATATTCTGTGTTAACATGTGCAAATTTCTTATTCTGAACTAATTATCTCTATATTACGTTTGATTTCTAAATAATACATTTAAATATAAGCATATTGTTATAATCCATAAACAAAATCTATAGTAGTTTGTTTAGCACATTAGACAAGTTCTAAGCTAGCCTGTGAACGACTTATGAAGATTATTAAATGGTCATAAATTACCACCTGTTGCTAGCTATAAGTAGTACTATATTGTCATGTTTTTTGTAACTCTACTGATTTATATATTGCTTAAAATATGTAATTTGGTATATACTTTACATAACGTTCAATACTCAAGCACGAGGTGATATTCTTGAATCATATCCTATCTTGGGATCAAACAATTTTTCGATATATAAATCAGCAGCTTAAATGTAGTTCACTTGATAGAACAATGCCCTACTTCACCCACTTCGGCGGAGCTAGATTTTCTATATTGATTTGCATTTTACTATTATGGTTACAGAGCGGAAGCTTTACAAATATCGCTAGAGACACCATAATCGCTCTGGCTGGAAGTCATATTCTAGTACAGCTTATTAAAAATTTCTTTAATCGCCCACGCCCATTCCTAGTTCTACCCGAGGCCTTTGTTAAGGAATCATTAATTCTTAAGGACTATTCATTCCCGTCTGGCCATACAACTGCCAGTGTTTCTATTGCTACAGTTTTTTCACTATACTTTCCGATTTTCGCGCCACTATTCTTTATCTTAGCTGCAGTAGTTGGCATATCGAGGATATATTTAGGGCTTCATTATCCGACAGATGTATTCATAGGCGCTGTATTAGGCTTTGTGTCTGCTTTGATTGTGTTTTTTATATAAAAATCATGCGCAGTGCTACCACTAGTATTACTAGCCGCAAAAAATAAATGAGATTATTAGAGCGAAGTTTTATGGCAACCCTAGCTCCTAACACGCCTCCTATATAAGCTCCTGGAGCTAATAACAGCACATAGCTCCAAATAACATGACCTAGTGCCATGTGTGTAAAGGAGCCAACGATAGCAGATACGAGAATTATCAGCATCGATGTTGCAGTTGCTATATGTATAGGAAATGAAAATAGCATAATCATAGCCGGCACCATCAAAGCCCCACCACCGATACCAAATAAGCTTGAAATCAAGCCGACGCAAAAGGCTACAATCAAAGATATCGTACGATTAAAGCTATAGCTATGACTCTTTCCAACGGAATCGATAAAATCTCTTTTTATCGATGGAGAGCCATAGCTTTTTTGTTTTTTGTGGTCTAAGGAAAGAAATAAAAATAGAAGAATCATTAGTATTCCAAAAAAAGTCGTAAATGCTTCTTCACTAAACTGCTTGCCAATATAGGCTCCTAAAAATGCCCCCGGAGCACTCGCAGTAATGAACAACAGGGCACTCCGATAATCAATTCGCTGTTGTTTAGCGTAGGCCATTGTAGACGCAAAAGCGATAGCTACAATAACTACTAGTGATGTTCCTGCTGCATGCTGAGAAGGAGCGTTAAATATTTCAATTAAAGCAGGTACAATAATTATACCGCCGCCAATTCCAGCGATACTACCAACAATACCTGCAACTATGCCAATTGCAATTAGAATAAGTGACTCTTCCATAAATCTAACCCCCAAGACTAACTAACGCAATATAATAAAATTGGTTAAATAATATTGATTTAACACAATCTAATATATTATATTCATAGTGAAAGCTTGGCAAACTTATGCCAAGCTTTCGCAAACTCTTTAACTTCCTCTTTAACTAAGATTTAATATGCGCTCACGAATTGAAACGTGATACGGGCACATTTTTTCACATTCAGGTGTTTCAATGCAGATCGTACATACTCTACAAAGCTCAACTGGGCCTCGCTTTTCTTTCCACATCTTAGTACGTTTTGTGCTATTATCTATTTCCGTTAAGTATGTACTAGGTATTAGTGCATCAGTAATTTTAATCCCTTGAGGACATTCGCATTGGTTACAGCGCCTGCAATTATGCGAGCTTGCTATATCTGCTAATTGTTCTAGCTGTTTCTGCTCCACTTTATCCGGAAGCTGCTCTAGATATTGAACATTTTCATCCAATTCAGTGATACTCATAAAGCCAGGCAGAATAATATCTACATCTTGTGTAAGAAGATATCGTGAATGTAATGGATTCAAAAACCCACCTGCTAATACTTTCATACCTATCGTGCCAATTCCAAGTTTCTTTGCATGCGGCAGTAAATCCTTAACTGCAAAGGATTGGCAAATATTTAAATGAAAAAGCACAGAGTCAAATGGATATTCTTTAACCCATTCAGCCAGCTTATCTGGCCTGTGGCTAGAAATTGCAACATTACGAATGTAGCCAGCTTCTTTTGCTTCTTCAACTGCTTTCATCGCACCATCCATACCCATCACCTGTTCAAATTCTTTATCAGAATTAACATAATGGATATGCAAGATGTCTATAAATTCCGTTCTTAGCTTCTTTAAGCTATCTTGAATCTCAAATTTGGCCTGTTTATAGGTCCTTTTATTCGTTTTTGTCCCTATTACATATTGATTCCGACGATGATGTATCGCTCGTCCAATCTTCTCTTCACTATCACTATAATTCTGAGCTGTGTCTATATAATTAATCCCTAAATCCAGTGCGTAGTTTAGGATTTTATCACATTCACTTTGGGTGAGCTTCGGTAAATGCATAGAGCCGAAGCCTATATGTGATACTTGTAAATTTGTCTTACCAAAACTCTTGTAACGCATACAACCGTTCACTCCCTATATTGATTATGCAGAATTTTATTGACTGTACGGTTTTTCATTATACTACAAGTACACTGGATACGAAAGTTTCCACATAAAAGTTAAACACATATAGAAGACCTGCTGATATATCACAATCAGCAGGTCCTTGTAGCTCTATCTTAGTAGTTTTTGCAATAAATTTGGAAGTGCGCTTTTGGATGAACACAGCTCGGGCACAGCTCAGGCGCTTCAAGGCCAGTATGTACGTAACCACAGTTTCTACATTGCCACTCGACTTCGCTTTCCTTCTTAAATACTGATCCATCTGAAAGGTTATCTAATAGCTTCTGGAAGCGCTTCTCATGCTCTTCCTCTACTTCAGCAACCTCGTGGAAAAATTCAGCTATTTCTTCAAAGCCTTCTTCACGGGCAACCACTTCAAAGCTACGGTACATTTCAGTCCACTCATAGTTCTCGCCCTCTTTAGCAACTTCAAGGTTTTTCTTAGTATCACCAATTCCATTTAAGAAGCGGAATATACGCTTTGCGTGCGCCATTTCGTGGTCAGCAGTCTCTAAAAATATACCCATCATTTGCTCATATCCTTCTTTTTTAGCTTGTTGAGCAAAGAATGTATACTTATTACGAGCTTGAGACTCACCTGCGAAAGCCGTCCATAAATTCTTCTCTGTTTGACTGCCCTTTAATTCTTTTGTCATATGTCTGCCTCCTAGTTATTAAATAGATATGTATTTTTTCCAATTATAAATATAACATAATTTAGGAAAATTCTAAAGTTATCTTTTTAAATTCATTAATTTAATCCTAGGGCTTTGAAATATTATTAAGTGCATCTCCCGCTTCATTTATATGATCACTCTCGATTGCCATATCTCCTAATGCTACCATGCCAACTAACTGTTTATTATCTAACACTGGCAAGCGTCTAATCTGCTTACTGGCCATTAATTGCGCTGCTTGATTAATATCCATGTCAGGTGTAGCCGTAACTACATTAGTTGTCATAACCTGTTGCACCTGTATGTTGCTTAAGTCACCACCGTGGGCTACTGTCCTTAAAACGATATCCCTATCCGTTAACATACCTACGAGATTTCCATTTTCAACTACCGGGACAGAGCCTATATTGTACTGACTCATAATTTGTGCAGCCTTAATAACAGAATCCTGTGTAGTTACTGTAGCAACATTGTTAGCCATAATTTCTCTTATTGTTTGCGACATTTGTATAACATCTCCTTTTGTTAAACTATTATTTTTTGACATGCTTCTTATGTATAGTTCATAAGATAATATCCATATTCTATTGTTTGTATAAAGCTAATAACTTATTAGATAACTATATAAAAAAGAGCCTGGAAAATTACTCCAGACTCTTTTGCCTTAGACAAGCTTCTACTCTACATTCTATTTATATGTTCATTTTATATATACGGATTATTAGCAACCTAGAATGTTCTTAGCCGCTTCCTTATCTGCATCCATAACGTATGGAATACCACTGATTTTAGCTGCTTCTTCAGTTAGTGCAACTAGGTCATCTCTAGTAATATGAGATAGACTGAATTTACGCGCACCACACATAAATTGCTTTAGTCCTTGATGTAAGCGATTATAGTATGTGTAAACTCCTAATGCACCTTCTGGAAGACGGTTAAAGTCATCGTTACCCAATTGCTTCTTTAATTGTTCAGTTAGGATAAAGATTTGCTCAGCTGTCTCGCCATATTTTTTCTGCTCTTTAAAGACTTTACCTTCTTTAATTGCCTTCTCAACATTCTTACCTACCATCGCTGCAGTTAGTGGAGCACGAGCCATACCTACTACTTTAACATACGGAGCACTCATTGCGATTGTCTTAAACATATGGTCCTCTAAAGAAAAACCACCAGCAATTGATATTGGAGGGATGTATTCGCCTTTAGCTGCTAAACGGTCACAGTATTCAGTCAGTAACGACTGGATATAAACTGTAGGTACACCCCACTCATTCATCATTCTCCACGGACTCATACCAGTTCCGCCACCAGCGCCGTCAACTGTTAATAAATCTAATTTAGCCTTTGATGCAAACTTAAGAGCTAATGCTAAATCAGCTGGGCGATAAGCACCAGTTTTTAGGAAGATTCTTTTAGCTCCAGCTTTACGCAGCTCATCTACACGAGCCATAAAGCCTTCTTCATCAACCATACCAACACGAGAATGACGCTCAAACTCAGAGAATGCGCCCTTTTTATAGGATTCGATAACCGTCTCATCTGATGGGTCAGGCAATACAATATATCCACGTTTTTGTAGTTCTTGAGCAAACTCTAAGGATTTAATTTTTACTTCTCCACCGATATCCTTAGCACCCTGTCCCCATTTTAACTCAACCGTATCAACACCTAACTTCTCAATTGCATACTCTTGCACACCTAAGCGAGTGTCTTCTACGTTAGCTTGTACAGCGATTGTACCGTAACCATTATACCAGTCTGTAAATGATGTAACACGCTTTACCATAGCAGGTGAATGATGAACACGCCCATTCTTAACCTCTAACTCAGGGTCCATACCACAGATGTTCTCACCAATTACAATAGCAGCACCAGAGATTGCCGTACCGCAAGCTAATCCAGGCCAGTTATCCTTTGCAACAAAGGTAGAACCCATTCCTGCAACGATTACTGGGGTTTGCAGTTTAAGGTCTCCTTCTTTACCAATAGCTGTTTCTACGCTTACATTAGGGAATATTGCCTTATCGCTGTCAGCTTCAATACCATGTGCACCAACAGTAGTTCCCATAATGTTAAAGTGAGAGTAGTCAATTGGATAGTCTTTCTCGGATGCGGAAGTTGTTGTTCCAAATGGCTGTGGATAAAGTACTTCTTTACCACGTACTGCAGAAGTACCAACTTCACAGAATCCTGGACAACCATCTAAACAGGTTGCACAAAGGCCACTGCTTGGTACATAGGCGTTCGGAGTACGTAGCTTCGTCATAGTTGCATTACTAAAATTCGGCTTACTAAAAGTCACTATAAATCCTCTCCTCTGTTTCTTTTCTTTTTCTCTTTGTTACGCTTTCTAATATTTATCTATGTAACAGAAAACGCACCCCATATCTAACTGCTTTTCGTTAGATTAGTGGGTATTATTATAGCATTTAACCCTTTAACTCACAACAGCAAATCTATAATAAATCCAATTTAACTGATAATTATGCATTCATTTATACATTGTGCGACCCAATTATTTTTTAGTATAATTGGGCCGCACGGCTGTCAGCTATAGTCTTAATGCTTCTAATAATATCCTAACGTTGTCTTCATAAATTCTCGGGTATTGACTAATCGGTAAAGGATTTATTCCACGACCAACTTCAACAGTAAACCCAGGTCTGCGCCACTCTTGGATAAACCAGTCCTTGTAGCCTGCATCACTTACCACAGTACGAATTGGTTGGTATCCACTGACTTCCTGGAAGCGTCTTACTATACCTTCAGCCTCCGGCGGCTCCATATCTCGGTAACCCCAGAATATTACTTCCCCCTGTGAATGATAGGCTAATACCATACGGAAATTGCGATTTCTAGTAAATTCCGCCATAGCTTGTGACTCAGGCTCGGATAATGGTCTTGGTCCTGGATAGTTTAGTGGTGCTGGTTGTGTAATGCCTTTGCGCCGATATTCTTCCTCCCAGAAAGCTGGGAACTGATTATTTAAATCGACACCGCGAATATTTGCCTTCCAACTATCAAAATTTAAAGAACTACGGTTAATAGCTACAACCTCGTCATAGCGAGGATTTGTCGGATCTATACCTTCAAGCACTAGTTCTACCCCATCTGGATTAACCATAGGTACAACGTATAAGCTCGTCTCGTTAAATAACTCCTGTACATTATAGCCTCTAAGTGGCTGATTAGCGTCATAAGCAATAGCATAATCCTCAATGAAGTTCATAAGCAAAGGTGTCGTAATCCATTCATTAGCATGGAACGAACCATTAAAATGTACTTCCTTCGGACCAGTACCTATACGCACAACATATAGATTCCTGCCTTCT
The DNA here is from genome assembly GCF_001730225.1 of Desulfuribacillus alkaliarsenatis. Lineage (NCBI taxonomy): Bacteria > Bacillati > Bacillota > Desulfuribacillia > Desulfuribacillales > Desulfuribacillaceae > Desulfuribacillus > Desulfuribacillus alkaliarsenatis. The sequence continues at coordinate 51,106 of NZ_MIJE01000031.1, forward strand.
ATTGACTGACCAATCGTTGAAATCTGTATAAAACCATAGCGCTCTTGTATCTGCTCTAAATCCTTCACCATTTCATCATAGCCGTATTCCTGCAAAGGATCAACAATACGAGTTGGTGGTGCATCTGGAATATAGATAATCTGACCTACCTGAAGCCGTTGCGGGTCAATTTGCGGATTAGCGGCAATAATTTTATCTAAGGGAACGTTGAATCTGCGGGCAATTAGATACATAGTATCACCTGGCTGGATTTCATACTCCCTTAATACCCGCTTTGGAATATATATTACTTGGCCTACCACCAATCTACTAGGATCTGCAATTTGTGGATTATGGGCAATAATTGACTCAAGACTAACATTGTATCTTCTGGCAATTCTATAAAGTGTATCCCCTGCTCGTACTACATATCGCACCGTATCCCTAGGCTGCGTTCCTTGTACAGGAATAATAATTCGTTGCCCTACTTGCAAAGCATTCGGATTGATGATTTGTGGGTTTACCGTTAAAATATCATCAACTGTAATACCATACTGGTTGGCAATTTTATACAATGTGTCTCCCTGTTGAATTGTATATAACATAAAAGACCTCCTTGAACTTATGCTTTCTAGGCATATTATTCAAGGAGGCTCTGATAAGTGATATTTAATTGAAAATTAAGCGTCTATGCTAGTTTTAGAGTCTTGGTACCAGGCATCAAGCTTCTCCATAACTAGCTTATGTGTTTTCTTAGATACATCTGGCAATTGTCCACCTAACATTCTCTCTGCTTCATTAAATCCTGCCTGAATTGCTCCTCGAAGCATTTCAAACTTGGTCGTATCGCCACCAGAAATTGCAATTGCGAATTCTACTATTCGATCACTGACCGCTTCTGCTCCCAAGGGACCGTCATCTGCAATTAATGCGGCCGCTTCTGCACGGGTTTCGTCATCTACTTCAATATACTCAGAATTGATTTCCTTACCAAACAATTGCTCTAGGGTATATCCCTGCTTTAATAACATCTTTTCTACTAAGTTACGTAGTTGACTATATGCTTTCTCACTTTCAGCTCTGAGCTTATCAATAGTCTTATAATCTGGCTCAACCATATCTGCCTGTGATTTTGGCTTATCATAAGTTGCCTTCTTAGCACCGTCCGCATTGGACGGAGTATAGACTGCTGCTGGCGTTTGCTTAGCTTGAGCTGCTGTTGCTTGTGCTTTTTTCTCTGAGGTGTTAGCTTGCTTACCTTTATTACTGACATCCTTTTCAATAGGTTTGTAGCTTTGAACTGACGCTTGAACTGGAGGTATATTCATCCTTGACCTCTCCCTTCCTTAATGTGTTACTTAGTTATCGGAAGAAATAGGTAAAATGTTAACCCATCTTTGCTTTTCTATTTCGTGTACATGAACTACATATGTGTCACAAAACATATCATGCCAGCTCAGCTTCTTGGGATGAAAAGCGACCCAAAGATAACCAATATGACTTCCTAATAGCTGCGAAATTGCTCGCCCTGGGATTTCGCGAATAAGCACCGTTATCCAATCTAAATATTCGCCGTCGCGCTTTACTACACGTATACCCATTATCATCTTCCCCAATGTTTGCGACCAATAGCGAGTCATAACTGTAAAATAGACAAATCCAATTAGACCTACCGTTGCAAATCCAATAGTCATCCATTGGGTTATAGCCGTTGGTAATTCAATTAACCTAAAGAGGATACTTAGGAATATGGCACTTAGAGCTCCAATACTTATCAGGTCAACTATATATGCTAAAAACCGAACCCAAAAGCCTGCCGTTCTATATTTTACTTTTCGCAGGTGCTTATCTTCAAGTTCCTTATTCTCATGTGCTTCTACTTCTGTTAATACGCTGCTAATCTCATCCACACTCCTCTACCAATGCCATAAATACAGCAATGATGGTTGATTAGTTAACGGCGCTAGCTGTTCCATAGGATTTATTCCTCTGAACAATGTGCTTAGACTCGGGGAGCTATAAAACATTTTTCGAAACTGAGCCCACTCATCTACAGTAAAGGTAATTACAGTTGGATCCACTACGCCAGCCATTGTAGCTACTTCTTCAATAGCATCTTCCAAGATACCTAGTTCATCGACTAAGCCTACCTGCTGCGCTTGTGAGCCTGTATAGATTCTGCCATCGGCAATTTCTAACACCCTTTCACGCTCCAAGCCCCTTCCTGCAACAATTACATCTACGAAAAACTGATAGCTCTCATCAACTATAGATTGAACAATCGCGTTCTGTTCATCTGTCATATCGTCATATGGCGACATTAAAGCTTTGTTCGGACCGCTAGTAAATGTCTGATCCTTCACCCCATAGTTGTCCATTAATTCTTTAATATTCAAACCACTAATAATTACACCAATTGATCCAGTTAGGGTATTCCGATTAGCAAATATCTTATCAGCTGGAGCAGATATATAATAGCCCCCAGATGCTGCTACCCTGCCCATATAGACAACAAACGGCTTATTATACTCTTCCTTCAACCGCACAATCTCTTGATGAATTTCATCACTTTCAAACACCCCACCACCTGGTGAGTTTACATGCATAACAATACCTTTAACCTCAGGGCTAGCAAAAGCGTGCTCAAGCTGACTTAAAAAGTTTTGATGGTTATACACTGGAATTGAAAATAAACCAGCATTAGCACCATCAATGATTTCCCCTTTTAATTCCAGAAGAGCAATTTGATCAGCTCCTCCATCCTGATAAACTTCTACCATCCAATCCGTACCTGCTTTTCTCCAATCTGTAGCTGCCGGCGGAGTTGCTGCCATTTGCACAAATAGCAAAGCCACGAATACCGCTACGGCAATCCAGCGCTTTCTATTCATTATGCTATTCCCCTCTTTTTCCGTGATGTTTTTTGTAATATTTTTTGTAGCTTTCTAGCATGATTTCCATCACCTTAATTCTACCTGCTTTTTTCTGCTCAAAGTGGATTACATGCCAAGGCGCTACATCAGTTGTTGTCTTCTCTAACAGATCATTAATAGCTACTTCATAATCATCCCACTTGTCCCGATTGCGCCAATCGTCATCACTCAATTTCCAACGTTTATAGGTATGAGTCTCACGATCTTTTAAACGTTTATATTGCTCATCCTTTGTTATATGCAAGAAGAATTTAACCACTAGGAAACCATTATTTGCTAGCTTTTTTTCAAAATCGTTAATTTCTTCGTACGCCTGCTCCCATTCATGCTTGGCGCACAACTGTTCAACACGTTCAACCAGTACGCGCCCATACCAGCTTCTATCAAATATCCCTAACTCCCCATACATAGGCAGGCGTATCCAGAACCTGCGCATATAGTGATGTTTTAATTCCGTAGGAGTTGGAGGGCCTATTGGATGTACATCATACATCCTTGGATCAAGCTTTTCAGTTATGCGTTTAATAACCCCACCTTTACCTGCTGCATCCCAGCCTTCAAACACCAATACCACTGGTATCTTGTCTTCAAGGAACCGAATTTGATATTTAAGTATTTCAAATTGTAATTCAGATAGTCTATCTTTGTACTCATCTTCTGATATTTTATCTAATTTTTTAATAGAGCTTAAATCAATTATACCTGCAGACTTCATAAAAATCCCCCCTATCCTCAAATTGTGTTCGTTAATTGTGTTCGTTTGTTGTATTCGTTCGTTGTGTCTCTTATTTATGTTTTATATCGTCTTATGGCTTCTTAAACTTTATATAAAAGGACGGACATTTAAGTTCTTGTTTTTCACATACAAAGCCTGCTTTTGTTGCATAATCTATTATCGCTTCAAGGGTTTGCTCTTTAGACTCCCCCCCTAAACCATAGGAAGCATTAACTACTTCATTATCTGGCAAGAAAATCTTTAACTTTCCAACAAACACTTGCTTATCTGTCTTTATTGAAAAATCCCAGAGATGCACCTCTCCGCCACTTCTTAAAACCCTAAAGCATTCATTAAAAAATTGCTGCTTGCTTTCTTGCTCCCGTAAATACATACAGGTGAAAAAACTCGTTACGACATCGAAGCTTTCATCATCTAGAGGCATTTCCCTCGCATCGCCTTGAATCCAATGAATCTTCGCACCAACTGCATCTTCGATACCCTTCTCTTTAGTAGCATCTATTTCTTCTTCTGCTGCTTCTAGTCCAAAGATGTCTTTTCTGATGCTACGGAATATAACTGCCTCTCCTCCAGCCCCAACATCTAAAACATCACTGCTATCTGCGACAGAAAAGTCCCTTAAGTCCACTTCGATTCCTGTAACCTCTTCTACATCTTTAGCACTAATAGGCCTTGTTAGTTCAGCCTTTCCCATCGGGATGCACCTCCTAAATCTTATCTATTCAGAATACATGTTTAGCTTTTTTAGCTTCGTTTAGCATTTAGCATCTTGTGCCTTTAGCTAATATATGCTTTTACAATAATGGAGATAACAGCCTTGCACCTGATTCCTTTATTTTGTTAGTTAGTGGACGCTTAATAAACTCCTCATAGGTTATTAGTCGACATTCCTTTAAATCCTGTTGGAAATCTGCCTCTAAGCGCTTCACGGTCTCTTCGTTGTATATAAGTGCATTTACCTCATAGTTCAATTGAAAGCTCCTAATATCCATATTAGCAGAGCCAATTGACGCTATAACACCGTCAACTATTAATAGCTTTGCATGGATAAAACCCTTTTGATACTGATAAATTTTTACTCCCGCTTCTAAGAGCTCCTCTAAATAGGATTGTGTTGCCCAGTACACAATATAGTAGTCAGGTACATCAGGAATAATAATACGTACATCTACACCACTTAGAGCAGCAGTTTTTAGTGCCATAATAATACTGTCGTCTGGAATGAAATATGGCGATGTAATATGTATAGAATCCTGGGCCGTTGCCATCGTTAGATAATAAAGCTGCATTATCGTATCCCACTCAGAGTCAGGGCCACTGGCAGCTATTTGCACTAGCTGTTCTCCACTTCCACCAAAAGTATGGGTTGGAAAATAGCGATCTGCATTTAAATTCTCATTACTGACAAAGTGCCAGTCATTAATAAATATTTTCTGTAAGAAGTAGACAGCATCCCCTTCAAGCTGCAGATGGGTATCGCGCCAAAAGCTAAACACCTTGCCCTTACCTAAATAGTTATCACTAATGTTAATGCCACCAACAAAACCAACCTTCCCATCGACAACTATAATCTTACGATGGTTCCGATAATTCATTCTACTATTTAGAAACGGTACGCGAATTGGCACAAAGCAATGTACTTCTCCACCAGCTTCTTTTAATTCTTTAAAGAACTTTGGTTGAAAATCTACCTTCCAGCTACCAACACCATCATAAATGACCCGTACCTTTACACCTTCTTTAGCTTTTTTCAATAGTTTTTGCTTAAAGGCATGACCAATACGGTCATTTCTAATAATAAAGTACTCTACATGAATATGATCTGTCGCTTTATCAATAGCTTTAAACACAGCACTAAACTTCTCAAAGCCATTGGTTAAAACTTTAGCACGGTTATTAGTCGTAAAAGGTGACTGATTACTCTGTAATAACAGCTTCATAATACGCTTTTTTGAATAATATTTCTCGTCTAAAAATGTTTCTTTATCCTTTAGTATCTGCTTTTGTGTATCTATAATCGCATTGACGTCACCAATGGGCTTAATCATTTCCTTTTGCTTAACCCTGCGTTTCTTCCGAAAATTGCGTCCAAAGAATATGTAAAAAACAAATCCAACTACAGGGAGCAAATATAAGACTGTAAGCCAAGTAACCGTTTTGGACGGGTTACGATTTTCAAGGACAATTACAATTGCAATAAATATTATAGAAATTGAAAAAACTGCAGATATAACCCATGTTATAGTCGACGTTAAATCCATTAGTCTGCCAGCACCTTTTCTAAATATAAGATATTCCCCGCACGCATCACATGGTGGTACAATTTTTGTTCACCAGTTTCCTGAAATCCGTGGCTTTTCCAAAATTGAATAGCTCGCTTATTAATTTCATCTACTCCTATTATAAGGGTGTACAACCCTAATTCAACTGCTTTATCTTCTATAAATCTGACAACCTCTACTCCTATACCGCTGCTTCTGTACTCAGGATGCACCAATAGGAGCGAGACATTAAGTTGACCTTCCTTAGGATAGTTTCCAATTATAAAAAACACACCAACCAATATTTCTTTGTGATATATACCATATACACGTCCATGCGGTTTAGCCAATGTAAGCTCAAACTCTACACCTGCACGACAACCACAAACAGTAACTCCATCAATCAATTGGAAATAATCATTACAAGCAAAAAAAAGCTCCCGTACTTTCGCTATATCATTCACCGTTAACTTTTTAAAGCTAACTACCTTCATTTTCTAATCACCCCACAAAACAACACTATACCATAGGGTATGCAAGCTAGCTATTTCCATACTTTCATATGTAATTTAATCCATTATATCACAAAGGTAAAAGTTCCGTGTCAGTTTTGCTCATGTTAGCTTTCCTGACATTATTTTTAACTTTTTTCAAAAAAACTCTTGCTTTTTGCTTTTTTATGCTTTATTATTACAACTATACCAAACATCTTACATCTAATGTTAGGTATTATTACGCAAAGGGGTTGAAAACATGAAAAAAATTGAAACGATTATTCGTCCAGAGCAGTTCCCTGAGCTCCACAAACAACTTCATAGCGCAGGGATTAAGGGTCTAACTGTAACAGAGGTCGCTGGTTACGGTTTGCAAAAAGGTAAGACAGGTGTTTACAGAGGTAATGTTTACGATGTAACCCTATTACCTAAAATCAAAGTTGAACTCGTTACTACAAATGAAGATTATGAAACTATCATAGGCATCATCAAGAAGACCTGTAACACTGGAAAAGTCGGAGACGGAAAGATTTTTGTTTATCCTCTGGAGAACGTTATTCGAATCCGCACAGGTGACGAAGGCACACAAGCAATTTAACTTTATAGCGAAAGAAAATCGGAAAGGAATGATTAAATTGAAAAGTAAAGCAAGAATTATACTTATAACCTTTGCCCTTGTCACTTTGTTTTTAGCCTCTCCTGCAGCAGCAGAATCTGAATATACTATTGAAGGACTTATAGCTGATTTAGATGTCTACGTTATCTTACTAAGTGCATTTCTAGTGTTTATCATGCATGCAGGGTTCGCAATGTTAGAAACTGGTTTTACAAGATCTAAGAACGCCCTTAATATACTACTTAAAAATTTCTTCTCAATGTCAGTCGGTGTTGTTGCATATTTCTTTGTAGGATACAGCTTAATGTACGGTGCTTCTTATGCTGGTTTTACAAGCTTTAACGGATTTTTCCTAATGGGAGCACACGATGAATTAGCTGATTTCTTGTTTGACGCAGTCTTTGCTGCTACTGCAGCAACAATCATCTCAGGTGCTGTTGCTGAACGTATTAAGTTAAGTAGTTTTGTAATTATCGTAGCATTTATGACGGCGATTGTTTATCCAGTTGCTGGGCACTGGATGTGGGACGATAATGGTTGGTTAGTAGGTTTAGGTTTTGCTGACTATGCTGGCTCAACTGTTGTTCACTCCGTAGGTGCTTGGGGTGCGATTATAGCAGTATTATTCTTAGGCGCCCGTATCGGTAAATATGATGGCAAAAAAGTTAACACTATCCCTGGTCACAACCTACCTTTAGGTGCCTTAGGTGTATTCCTACTATGGTTTGGATGGTTTGGTTTTAATACTGGAAGTGCTTTAGCCTTTGAAGTAAATGAAATGGTACACGTAGCTGTAACCACACTACTTGCAGCATCTGCAGGTGTAATCGGAGCAGCTCTGTTATCCTTAGCAAAATACAAAAAAGTTGACGCTTCTCTTACCTTTAACGGTGCTTTAGCTGGTCTTGTCGGTATCACAGCTGGACCTGACGTGATTTCTCCACTTGGAGCTTTAATTGTTGGTTTAATCGCTGGCTTCATTCTAGTAATAGCTGTGGAAATTATCGATCGCGGATTACGTTTAGATGATCCCGTCGGTGCTATCGCAGTCCATGGAGTAAATGGTGTGTGGGGTACGATTGCAGTAGGTTTATTCGCTACAGACGTCGGATTATTCTACGGCGGCGGAGCAGGGCAGCTAATTACACAAGTTATAGGTGTTGTCGCAGTACTTGCTTGGGTGTTTGTAGCAATGGGCGCATTCCTATTCGTCCTAACACGCATTACATCTATCAGAGTATCTGCTGAAGAAGAGGTCCAAGGACTTGACTTCGCCGAGCATGGCTCATCAGCGTACGCTAACAACTTAAGCTCTATGGGATTAGGTTTAGCAGATCGCTTAAACATAATCTCTAAAAACGGAAAAACTGAATCCGTATAACAATCGCATTTCACCAAATTTTGGTTTTAACTATCCTCTATCCTCTCTTGACCCTTACTCAACTGTAAGGGTCGCTTTTTTATTTACAAAAGCAAAGAAGCTGCCTTTGCAGCTACTTCGTAATAAACATTTGTGTCCAATAGAACCGATAACTACTTCCCTCTGCATAACCTACACCGATATGGGTAAAGTTTGGATTGAGTATATTCTGACGATGACCTTCCGAGTTCATCCAGCTATTAACTACCTCTTGGGCCGTACGCTGACCAGCAGCTATATTCTCACCTGCTCCTCGATAGCTAACGTTAAATGCCCGTAACATATCGAATGGAGAGCCATAGGTTGGTGACTGGTGAGCAAAATAATTCTTATCTCTCATATCCATAGACTTGTATCTAGCAACCCTCGCTACCTGCCAATCAACCTGTAACGGTTTTAGTCCACGTTTTTGACGTTCTTGATTAGTGAGATTTACTACTTGTTGTTCAATGCCTTTAATTTCATCGATATTAGGTACATAAACAGTGTCACCTGGATAAATCCAATGCGGGTCTTCAAACTGCGGGTTGGCTCCAATGATTTCTGAAAGACCGATTTGGTATCTAACGGCGATTTTCCAAAGTGAATCTCCTTTCTGAACAGTATAAGTATCATAGGCACTTACAACAGAAGTTAGTAATAGAGTGACGAGTAACCAACACTTAATGATTTTAGATAATCTTTTCATGTGCTTATTTTTTACAATTTTAATCAAAATAATCCCAAATACACATAGTCCAATTATTACTAATTATGCTAGCTATATACCGCCTTTAAATATATATCGCTAAAGGTTTATGGGTAGACTTATTGAATGATGTTTTTACAATGTTTGCTTTGTCTTCATCAAAGAAATGCAGTTGATGTATTACGACATTTACCTCTTCCCCTACAGATATTTCTTTCTTCTCCAACGGGCGGTATGCTAGAACCGTTGTCCCTTCGATGTTAACCTCAACCTGCCAATTACTACCCTTAAATATTACATTCGAAACGACCCCCCTAGGCAATGTGTCTGCCCTAACAACTTCCTCGTGTGTTAGCACTTCTACGTTTTCAGGGCGAACCATAGCAGCTCCTAGACCAGTAAACTTAGAAAAACCTTTCCACTCTTCTATATTTCTAATAGTATTTGACTCTCCAATAAAATTAGCAACAAATGCACTTCTGGGGTGTTTATATATTTGCATTGGCGTTCCGACCTGTTCAACACGACCTTGATTTATAATGATAATTTCATCGGCTATTTCAATGGCCTCCTCTTGGTCATGGGTAACGAAAATACTCGTAATACCCAGGCGTTGAATCATTTCTTTCAGCCATGTACGTAATTCCTTACGCACCTTAGCATCAATTGCAGCAAATGGTTCATCTAGCAACAGCAGCTGTGGTTCTGGTGCTAGCGCCCTTGCGAAGGCTACACGCTGTCGCTGCCCACCTGATAGCTGATGGGGATATCGGTTTTCCAACCCCTGTAATCCAGTCAACTCTAATAACGCATTCACTTTATTCGCTATAGTTTTCTTGTCTTTTTTCTGAATCGTTAATCCAAAGGCTATGTTTTGAAATACGGTCATATGACGAAATAAGGCATAGTTCTGAAAAACAAAGCCAATCCCCCGCTCCTGTGGCGCACTATTAATTACAGACTTGCCGTGAAACAAAATATCTCCCGAACAAGGAATCTCCAGGCCAGCTAGCATCCTTAAGATTGTCGTTTTACCACCACCACTAGGTCCAAGCAGACCTATCAGCTTACCTTTCTTAATATCAAAGCTAACATCCTTGGCGGCATGAAAACTCCCAAATTTTTTGTTTAGATTACGTACTATTACATGCATCTCATCACGCTCCCATTCTTTCTTGCTCTTTCTCATGCTTCCACTCTATAATGCCTTTAATAATCAACGTAAGAATCGCCAGCATTACTAAAACTGAAGCAACAGCAAAGGATGCAGCAAACTGGTATTCATTGTATAGAATTTCAACATGTAATGGCAAAGTATTGGTTAAACCACGAATATGACCAGATACAACAGACACCGCTCCAAATTCACCCATAGCCCGAGCATTACATAATATCACTCCATATAAGAGACCCCACTTAATATTAGGTAGCGTAACTCTCCAAAAGGTTTGCAAGCCATTCGCCCCTAAACAAATTGCTGCCTCTTCCTCAGTAACACCCTGTGATTGCATCAACGGAATCAACTCTCTAGCGACGAAGGGTAGTGTAACAAACATTGTCGCTAGTACGATTCCAGGCACAGCGAAAATAATTTGGATATTATACTGCAGTAGTAAGGGTCCTAAGTAGCCCCCTACGCCAAATAACAGCACAAACACAAAACCAGCAATCACTGGTGAAACAGCAAAGGGTAGATCAATTAAAGAAATCAAAATATTCTTACCCCTAAATTGAAACTTTGTTATAGACCAGGCTGCCGCAATTCCAAAGAGCATATTCAAGGGAACAGCGATTAAAACTGTAATAAGCGTTAACTTCACTGCTGCTAATGCATCAGGCTCAGTTACTGCAGTCACATATACATCAATACCCCTACGAAAGGCATCTGTAAAGATAGATACTAAAGGCAGGATAAACAAAAAACCTAAAAACAGTAGCGCAATTGTAATAAGCGTCCATTTAATATAGGGTGGCTCGCTTGTAATATTTTGCATTGGAGTCACTCCTCTAATTTACGTTAATTCTATTGGCAGTACGCCATTGTAAGTAATTTATGATTAATAGCAATACGAAAGATATAACAAGCATTACAGTAGCGATAACAATAGCCCCTGCATAATCAAATTGCTCTAGTTTTGTCATAATTAGTAACGGCACTATCTCTGTTTTCATTGGCATATTTCCTGAGATAAAAACAACAGATCCATACTCACCTAACCCTCTGGAAAAGGCAAGGGCAAATCCTGTCAAAAGTGCTGGCGATAGCTCAGGTAGAATTACTCTATGGAATACCTTCCAGCGGTAGGCACCTAAGCTCATTGCCGCTTCTTCTATATCCTTCTCTAGCTCCTGTAAAACTGGCTGTACAGTCCTCACAACAAATGGCAAGCCGATAAATACTAGAGCTAAGGTTATCCCTAAAGGTGTAAATGCAACGTCTATCCCTAAGGGCGTAAGCAATTTTCCAATCCAGCCGTTTTGTGAATAAATTGCTGTTAAGGCAATCCCAGCTACCGCAGTGGGCAAAGCAAATGGCAAATCTATAATCCCATCAACAATCCGCTTAAATGGAAACTGATAACGCACCAGCACCCACGCTACCAGCAAGCCGAAAAAAACATTAAACAACGCCGCAAAAAAAGCTGTACCAAAACTAATCTTAAAGGCAGCCAGTACCCTAGTATCAGATATTACAACCCAAAATTGCTCCCAGCTTAACGTAGTCGCTTTTAACAACAGTGCCGATAGAGGTATTAGTACAATTAAGCATAAATAAAACAGTGTAAATCCCATTGATAGTCCGAATCCTGGAATAATACTTTTACGTTTTATAGTACCAGCCATACACAATCACTCCCTCATATATAAAATAGTTTATTGCCCAGACTAGTAAAGGGTCACAAAAAATAGTAAAAAAAACAAATCGCCAGCGACGATTTGTTATAAATAACTCAAATATTGAGTGTAGTTTGTCTATGTAGTATGCAAGATTCTCCTAATACGCAGATCTCTATTTAAAAAATATACCGTTAACAAAAATCCCATAAACTCTGCAATTGGAAACGCCCACCAAACACCCTGATAGCCCATAAAAATAGGCAACAATAGAATAAACGGAATTAGAAAAATGATTTGTCTTGATAAGGAAATAAGCATCGCTTGCTTAGGCATTCCTAAGGCTTGATAAAGACCCCCAGCTACCATTTGTACTCCAGTCAAAAAGGCCATCGCGAAGATAATTCTCATTGCTGTCTTACCATCCTCTACTGCGAATGGCTCATTCGAAAACATTCGTATCAGTGGTTCTGGGAATAGCATAATAAGCACAAAGACAGTTATCGATAAAATACTGGCCCATTTCATCGCTTCGGACAAAACATCTCTAACCCGTTCTAGCTGATTCGCTCCATAATTATAGCCTAAAATCGGCTGCATTCCCTGTGCTATGCCAAATATCGGCATAATCGTAAGCATTAACACACGATAGACTATCCCCAGGATTGCTACTGCCATGTCCCCACCATGCAAGAGTAGCATATAGTTTGCAGCAATAAACAGTATACTTCCTGATACTTGACGTACAAATGTCGGCGATCCTACATAAGTAATCTCTTTAAGCAGTCCCTTATCCAGCTTCAGATTAGCTACATGTAGCTGCAAGCTACTCTTGCCGAGGGCAAAGTAAGCTATGACAACGATGACAGCTAGCATTTGGGATAACACAGTCGCCAGTGCAGCTCCCTTAACACCCCAATGCAAGACAAATACAAAAATAGGAGTCAAAATTACATTCAAGACAGAAGCCTTAAGCATAATGAGCATCGCCATTTTCGCGTTGCCCTCAGAACGTATGATGTTCGTAATCGACATCGCAGCTGTAAAGAACACCGACCCTAACAATATTACGCGTAAATAATCAACGGCATAGGGCATAATCTCTGCCGATGTACCAAACAGCAAAAGGAGAGATTCTGCAAAAAACAGACCAGCTAACAGGCCTAAAATGCCTATAAAACATATAATAGAAATTACATTTGCAAATGCAAGATTGGCATCTTTATTAAGCCCCGAACCAAGTCTGCGTGAAATCACTGATGCTCCACCAATCCCGATTCCCCCTGCCAGAGCCATCAAAACCCCAATTACCGGAAATGCAACAGTAACACCAGCTAAACCAAGCAAACCTACGCCTCTACTGATAAAAATAGCATCAGCGACATTATAAAGCCCCATTATTAAAATTCCAAGCATCGCTGGAAAGGACTGGCGGAATAAGAGCTTACCTATAGGCTCTGTGCCTAATTTTGTGCTATGATCTTTTGTATTTACCTCTTCTTTTTCCTGAGGATTTTCTTTTGTATCTTCAAGATTCATTTTATTTCCTTCTTCCAGGGCAACTTAATTGACGTTCAAGTGCCTTCCGAGATAGTCTCTTGCAGATTCCCTTGAAGTAATAATACCATCCATTTGTAGACGATCTAACAGCATCAGTAATTCCTTAACTTCCTTACCTGGCAACACATGGAATTCTTCGATAATCTCTTTACCTGAGATATATTGAGTAAGCTGTTGGCGCTTGATAAGATAAGCTACATACTCACTAATAATATGTAATCTTTCTTGCATTGATATTGCGTTTTGTAAAATGATAGCGCCTATTGCTTCAGCCTGATAAGTCTCGTACAGTTCATGAAAAGACCTAATGTTTCCGTCAAAACTTAGCCACGTTTTTATAATACTAGCTTCTTTGCTACTAAGCTTCCATCTATTTATAATAGGGCGTGCACGTTCATAGTCTAACCCAGAAAGCAATGCCGCAAACTTTAACAATGGAAGTCTCGTATATCCAGCAGCTACTATAGAATAAAAATAGTCTGATGTTTTCCGCCCTATTGTAACTTTTGATATAGCTTCTATAGAGCGCTCAATTTCTACAACACGCCTTAATCCTAACTGCATATTACAATCGGTTTCCTGCATAATCTCTGGCATAAACTCTGGAATGAGCTCTTGAATAAGCTGTATTTCATTACCTAAAAAACTCAACCAATTGCTACATGGTTCAACCAAAATCGCCCAGAACTCAGCGCGGATTCTTTCATAACTAGCATATTTTACTTGATGCTTATATCTTCTCATCAGTTCCTTAGTATCATCTGAAATAGTAAACCCTAGCTGTGTAGCTAAGCGGACACCACGGAGTATGCGAAGAGCATCCTCCTCAAAAGCAGCTTCATATACAACTGACACCTTCCTAGCCTGCAAATCTTTTATGCCATCAACTATATCTATAGTCTTACCTTTCAGAGTAGACATAAGCATGTCTGCTGTTAGCTGGGTTTCATTGGTTGGCTGGGTTCCAGTGGCTGGCTTGGTTTTAGTTGTTGATTGGGCTTCTTTTAACGCTTGTAGTGGTATAGCTAGGGCATTAATTGTGAAGTCACGCTTCCGCAAATCTGCTTCTAGCTTTGCTTGCTTACATTTAGGAGCTACTATATCTACCGATATACCATAAGTTGTGAATACTACTCTATAAGCATCATGCACGCTATCTAGAATCACAAAAGAGCCTCCAAATCTATCTGCTAATTCTTTGGCGACCACCCTTACATTATTAAGTACTAATATATCTACATCAATGCTGTCCCGTTCTAAAAATAAGTCACGTACAAAGCCACCCACTAGATAGGCAGAGTTATTCCTACCATCATTAAAATACTTATTTTCGACTATTGCATGTACTCCATTCAAGAGCCTGATAATTTCTGTTTTCAGTTTTTTATCTTTAGACATTGATTAAAATCGCCCCTAAGCGTGTTACGGATTCGTGCTTGTATACACCTGCGACAGTCTTTTTGTCTACATAATCAGCAATCTTTTTCATAATTACCTGTTTATTTTCATCTACATAATTGTACAGGTAGTCATCAACCATCAATTGTAATTGATGTAACAATTCTTGAGCTGCCTCCTCTGCAGGAAACTCATTATCTCTTCGCTCCTCCCATACACGAAAGCTGAAATTATAGCCCATGGTGTATATTAAGTTCAACTGGTGCTGGATATCTATGTGAAAAGGAGGGTGCTCCTGCTCAAACAAAATCGGCCATAAATCCCTTAATCCTATGTATTCTCTCTTACCTGCAAAGCTACTGATATAACAGTAGGCCCGACTACAATTAATAGCTTTTTCAATTGTTCTTATATCATTAACTCCAGGAACCATCGAAGCAAAAACTAAATCAAAACTACCAATCCAATCATTATCTTCTATTGATACCGTCTCCCATGGCTCTTCTACAATAGTAATGTTAGTGATATTGCGATTCTTAATCTCCTGTCTCAAGAAATCAGTCATCGCCGTTACTGGCTCTAGTGCGACAACCTCCTTGGCATATGTGGCAAATGGAATTGTAAAAGATCCAAGTCCGCTACCTATATCAAGAATCCTAATGTCTTCTAAACTCACTCCTTGACCTTTCATCCAGTTAATTATTTTTTCTACACGTGAATTGCCCTTTTTGCCTAATACGTTTTTAGCAAATGGCTGTGCACGCTTTTCCCAGCGTTCTATGTTTGCTTTGATTGTTTCTGGCTCAGTCGCTTTCTTTCTATTCCCATGTAACAGCTGTTGCTGCCATAAGTTATTCCAAAATTCTGGGTCCTTAATATTTGCTAGTATAACGTCTTTATCAATACGATGATTGGACATCCTATCACCCCTTTGTTGCTGACCTCTTTTTTTGTTGTCTTTTCATATATCTTACTGAAATTAACGTCGCTACAAGTACAATAATAGTTATTATTATTCCCTGGTAGTATTCTCCCTGGCCAAAGCTGAAGCCGATATATCCATACAGGTAAGCCATCGGTATACTGCCGAAAAATGTACCTAAAACAAACTGTCCAAACGGTACAGACGAAGCCCCTGCTGCATAGCTAATCAAATCGTAGTTAGCTATTGGAACATTTCTTAAAAGAAAAATATACATAAAACCGTTTTGTTCTAACTGCTCCTGAATATTCTTTATGCGCCTGCCAGTGTATTTCTTAAGCAACACATCAAAATCAAAATAGCGAGACAGCGCATACATAATAATTGCGCCTATCGTACCACCAATTGCTGCATATAATGTAGCCTCTAGCGCCCCAAATGCGATTCCACCAGTAATATAAAAAATTGTTATAGGAAATAAAAAAAATGTCCTTACAATATATAAGCCAAGGAATATAACAGGGGCTAATACTGGAAAATTAGCTAGCCAATCACTAAAGCTAGCTGGCGAAATATCTATGTACATAATGTTAATAACTGATAGCACAACAACTAGAGCAATTACTATAGATACTTTCAGCCATACACCTTTCTTGTTCATTGCTACCCCCATTCCCTAAGTTTACCCTAGTTCAATTCGTCTAATGTTAGTGTGAAGCTTTTTACAAAAGTATCTACGAAGTATTTTACTTCTGGTAGGCTATTTGCTTCAATTTCAGCTCGAATTGCCTTCGCTGCCTGCGAGAACTCTTCATTGCCAGCCTTCAGTTCCTCAAGACACTTTAGATATGCACATATTTTATCTGCTGCTTTTATGATTAACCAGTGTTCTTTATCTTCAATCGCTTCAAATATATAACCACTATATTCATCCTGTAGTTCTTCAGGTAACATCTTATATAATTTTTCGTTAGCTACCTGCTCTATATCCTTATAAGCTTTTTTGATTTGCGGGTTGAAATATTTAATAGGTGTAGCCAAATCTCCCGTTATTACTTCGCTAATATCATGAAATATAGCTAAGGTAGCCACTCGTTCTGGATTTAACTGCCCAGCAAACCGCTTATTCTTGATAACAGCCAAGGAATGTGCAACCATAGCAACCTGCAGACTATGCTCTTGGATATTTTCTGGATGTGTATTACGCATCAATCCCCAGCGTTTAATTAGCTTCATCCGAGCTAAATATGCAAAAAAGTGACTCATAAACTGCTCTTCCTTCCCCGAATTCTAATAACCTCAATCTAAAGTTATTATCTGATTATGTATGTTTTTATCTGCTTAATCTTTGGTTCCATTATAACAGAAAAAGCTATTTATGAGCTTGAGTTGCTCATAAATAGTCTTCTCTTGAAATTATTAACCTATTAGTTTACTTGCTAAGCTCTCCAGCTAGGTTAGCAAGACCTTCAGCCAAAACTGCAACATTTTCGGAAGCGTCCTTAATCTGTTCAGCGATGCTTGCATTTACATCTATACCGTTTGCTACGCCTTTAGTTATTTCTAAACTGGATTGTACCGACTCAACGATATTTCTAAAGCCTTGAATTGTCTCGCTTGTAGTCTCTGCACCCTCACCGACTGAATTGCTCGCCCTCCCCATTGCACTTAGGACCTCGTTTGTATCAGTACGGGACTTCTTAATTTTATCTGCAATATCCTTAAGGGCTTGATCCGTATCTTCTGCGAGTTTACGAACCTCCTCAGCAACCACCGCAAATCCACGTCCATGCTCGCCAGCCCTTGCTGCCTCAATTGATGCATTTAATGCTAATAAATTTGTTTGCGAAGCAATCTGGCTAATGGTATCAATAATCTTGGCAATCTGTTCTGAGCTTTCATTTAAACCTGCGACATTTTTCTGCATTTCTGTAAAATCGCTTTCAATCTCTTTCATCGCATCAGTTACTGATTGAATTTGTTTTTCTCCTTTGTTAGCAAGATCCATTACCTTTGTAGCAAAGTTAGCTGCCTCTAATGCCTCTTCACGGATACCCATCATTGTAGTAGACATCTCATTAGCTGAGGCTGTAGTTTGCTCTGCGGCAGCCGCTAAGTTCTGGCTATCTTCTTGTAGCTTCATTTGAATTTCTTTAACCTGCTCTATTTCTAGCATTTGCGATGTGTAGCTGGCTATATATTCTTCTATCATCAATGTGTTATCAAAGGTAGTAATAGCATCCAAGGCAATAAGTGTATCTGATAATACCTGGGGCTGATGCTGGAATTCTTCAACTATAATTGGAATTAAAGATTTCCGTAATATATGGTAGGCCCCCATAAACCATTCAGGACGAAGCTCTACACGGTCATGAACCTTTCCAATATATTGTTTGCTTTTTATATATCCTTCATTAATATCTGCAGCTAATAGTTCTTCAACATACTTTTTAAATGTTGTCCTTAAGCGGTCTACTGAACTATGACGTTTAATAATCGCTTCAAGAGTCGGAATCTGCAGTACCTCAGAATAAAACTTATCTACTATTTTATCTAGTTGTGGTAAAACAACTGGCTTAAATTGTTTCAAGCAGTCTGAATGGGATGCCCCTAACTTAATAAAATCAATCTTCTTTTGCACTTCAGTACTTGAACTGCGAAAATTAGATCCCTTTGCCGAGAAAAAGTCTACATGCTTTTTTTCTTGATTAGCTTGTTTTTTTGAAAAAAACATAGTTTACACGCTCCCATTTTCATATAGCTTGTATAGATTTTATATAGCTTGTATAGATAATACATATAATAAGTATACTACATCACTGTTTAATATTCCTTTAAATCGTTCAAAAAAATTAATAATTAAAAGTGGTCACAAGCCATTATATAAAATGACTTCTATGACCACTTTTCAAAGATTACTTCAACAATTACTTTTGTATAACATTAATTAATTAAGATTCTCTTGATAGCATTAATTACTCCGATTCTCCTGTAGGTAAGCTATAACAGCTTCCCGCTCTTGATCATCTAACAGACCTGGACTATAGCCTATCATTCTATCAACCACCTGAGGCCATTGACCTTCCGCCCTTGGTCTAAATGCCTGGTCCAAGGTATGGCACGACTGACAATTATCTTCAATTAAAGTCAATGCAGCTGTATCAGCTTCGTCACCTGCTCCATTTGTTGTTGGGCTTTCTACCGTTGCATCATTACAGCCTACAGCTATCAATAACGTAAGTAAAAACACTACTCCAAGTCCAAATACAGTCCTTGTCCTCATAACAATACCTCCTCAGTAAGCTAATTCTACTCGACATCATTATAAAGCCCATAGGAAGCAATTGTCACATAATTATGTGTATATTACATGCCTTCTATTTTTACAATATCAGGCAATCTCAATATTCGAAATAGATTACGCACGTGCTCATTATTAACATTTTTAATAGTCAAGCTACCATTCTTCTCTTGAATGCGTTTATTAAATACTAATATTTTACCAAGGCCCGTACTATCAATATTATGAACATTCTGTAAATCAATTACTACGCGAGATATCCCTTGATTAAACACAGACATTAATGCTTTTTTGAATTCCTCGGCATTAGTAAGCATAATTTTGTCATCCTGCGGTGTAATTATAGCTTCACCTGATTCTAAGATTTGAACATCCATAGTACACCCTCCTTTGCTAATAACTATCTAAAACAACGTTAATTCTCCACCTTCAGTACCTACATCTACATCCTCCTCTAAGGTGAGTTTAGCTACTGTGCGTTCATAGTGAGTCGTTAAATGTTCTAGAATGATATTAAAATCATTAGACTGGCTGTTCCAATCTGTGAGACTAAGTTTGTCTAGCTCCTGCGAGAGTGTCTCGTATACATCAATTTCTGCAGAGTGTAATTGTTCTTTAATGCGCTTTATCCAATCAAACATAATTTCACCCGTGTTAAGCTTTTCTATAATATAAGCTACCTCTTCACTCAAGCCTTTGCTGGCCATTCCTATTGGTTGAATCGCCTCAACAACTAAGTTTTTTGCCATGTCCATTTGACTAACAGCTGCTTCTACTGTTTCTTGCATCAGTTTGACTTGCATTTGATTATTCGATAAAGCTTCTATAAACGCCGATAAATCATCCTCTAATTGAATCCTTAATAGACCAACAAATGCTTTGTTTTTATTAACTTCTTCAATAACTACTTGAGAAATGTTTGTTATCTCATTTACAAAAGAATTGCTGTTTCTGTCATTGATTCTAGCAAGTTCAATTCTACTTAATAAGTTCAACTTGTTTAATTGATTAATCTCTTTTTTAATACCCGAAATTTTATTCTCAATTCCCCGCATTTGCTTTATGAATGAATTCTCTGTATTTTTGAAGGTATCGGTTTCAAATGATATGTGCAGTAGTTCTTGATTGAACTCCCCTAAAAAACTATCTACATCCTGAAATATATGCTGTATTACATTTTTTTGGTCTTCACGTTCCCCACTTATGATATCCACTAAATAGCTACCCTCTTCTAGCATATCATCTAATTGCTCCTTAGCGCCATAGACAGTATGTTTAATCTCTACCAAGGACTTATGCAGGCGTTCTTCTATATTGCCTACTAGCCCCGTAGACAGTCCCAGTACCCGCTGGTAAAAACTTAGCTTATTAAGTAGCTGTTTATTACTATTACTTGTATCGTCGTTCTCTATAAGCTGTTTTTCAGTTATATGATTAATGATTTCTATAACGTTTTCAAGACTTTGCTGAATAATATCCTGTTCCTGGATTTGATTCATTAATATGTATACAGGTTCTACTGATGCTTGTATGCTATTTATAATACCATATAGTAAGTCACGAATGACCTTTAGTGATTGAAATATTTTAGTATGAATTGCTTGGAATTGATCTAAATGATCAGTAGTAAGGCGACGGTGATAGCTGATAATCTCTTCTAGACTTTTGGCAAACTGCTTATTCCAGTCCTGCAGTTCTTGAGCATGAAGCTCAATACTATCATAATCGGCAGCGACACAGTTTGAGATTGCCATGATATTATCTGAGATAACCTCAAACGCCTTGCCTTGTTCACCGAGTTTAGCAGAGTAGATGATAGCATTCATAGATATGAGTTCAATATCAGCAATCTTATTTTTTATAGCTGGAATTAAGTCCATCAATCCTTTAATGCTAATATTTGATGCGCTACTCTCAGCTAAGAAACGCTCCATAATCTTTCTAAACTGATCTTCATTTGACATTTTCGCACTTGCTTCTGCTACCTCATCAAAAACATTTTTAAGCACCATCGATAAATGAAGTGCTTCTCTACCTTCATTCACCACTGGTGCGTCAGAATGCAAGAAATAATCTAGTAAAATCTCTACTTCCTTTGTAGTTAAATCTATTTCTTCCTCAATCATTGGAAGCTTAGAATAAATTGAACCATAAACATCCTGCGTTTCTGCAATAAGCTGTTCTATCTGCTGCACAGCGTCACTGCATTGGTCATGCACAGATTTCATTCCATCACCTTCCAATGTATCATCGAAATTCCATATTAGTTCTCAATCTTATGCTATCACTTTTACAGTAGTTGAGCAATACTATAGACCTACTATATTTATGAAACTTTTTTCCTATGAATTTTATCGGATTACTTCTATTCCATATTGCTTTTTAGAAACAAGCGCTTTTAACAATTATCTTATAAGATAATTGTAACGAATTCTTCTATATTAAAAAATATAATATTTCAAGATTAGCATTCTATAATTTGACATGTATAATTTAGCTATTTTATTATACATAATAGAGAGGCAAAACCTAAATTATTACAAGAAATGAGGAGATATTATGCAACACAAGCTTCCAGATTTACCTTATGCTTTGAATGCTTTAGAACCACACATTTCGGCAGAAACACTTGAATATCACCATGGCAAGCACCATCAAACGTATGTCACTAATTTAAATAATTTAATTGCTGGAACAGAATTTGAGAATATGGACCTAGAGGAAATTGTTAGAAAGTCTTCTGGGGGAGTTTTCAATAATGCCGCTCAGGTATGGAACCATACATTTTATTGGAACTGCTTAGCTCCCAATGGTGGTGGTCAGCCTATGGATTTATTAGCAGCTGCGATTGATAAGTCATTCGGTTCCTTTGAAGCTTTTAAAGAGCAGTTTAGTAAAACTGCTATAACAACCTTTGGATCAGGGTGGGCATGGTTGGTTAAGAACCCTGATGGTACTTTGGCCATAGTAAGCACCAGCAATGCTGAAACACCACTTACAACTAATCAGACACCACTATTAACATGTGATGTTTGGGAACACGCCTACTATGTCGATTACAGGAATGCCCGTCCTAAATATGTTGAATCGTTTTGGAATCTTGTTAATTGGGACTTTGTAGCACGTAATTACGGTTAAAAAACAGCATAGCTATAGAATAAACAAACCCACCACTTTAATTTTTTAGTGGTGGGTACTATTTTAAGTCAATAATTCACGTACTGTGTCAATAAATTCTTTTTTCTTAATTGGTTTTGCTAAGTAGTGGTTGCAGCCTACCTCTATGCTCTTCACCCTATACTTCAATATAGCATGAGCAGTAACAGCTAAAATAGGAGTTTCCATTAAACCCTCTTCCTGTTCCCATTGTCTAATCTGTTGTGTCGCTTCAAGACCGTCAAGTTCTGGCATTTCTATATCCATTATAATTAAATGATAGTTATTCTTTTTGAATAGCTCAACGGCAATCAGGCCATTCTCCGCAATATCAATAATGAAATCTTCATCCTTTAAATATAGTTGAATCAACTTGTAATTATCCGGTGTGTCCTCTGCAACTAATATACGCTTTTTATGCTCATTTACTTTACCTATTTTCTCTAAGTTTGAACTCGTCATGCCATTTATCTTAACATTTTGCCAATTACTATCTTCTTGCTGGCCAGTAATTTTAAGTTCAGGTATATCTTTTGACATACTCCCAGGATTTACTTTAAGTACGACCGTAAATGTGAATACTGTCCCATCGCCTAAATCGCTATCCACTTCAATAGTACCATTCATCATTTCTAATAAGTTCTTGACAATCGTTAGCCCTAAACCTGTTCCACCATATGTACGACTAGTAGAACTATCAACCTGAGAAAATGGCTCAAATATAGCTTGTAGCTTATGTTTAGGGATACCAATTCCCGTATCTTGTATACGGCACTGCAGTTCAATTTGGTTATCTGCTACTTGCTTATGCCGTACTTCCATAATTATTTCCCCAGTGTGTGTGAACTTAATCGCATTTGCTAGTATATTCGTTAATATCTGCCGCAAGCGCGTTGGGTCTCCGTATGCAAATGCTGGTATGTCAGTTTTTGCCTTATAACTAAACTTTACATTCTTTTTGTATGCCTGGAAAGAGTACATTGATACTATATCCTCAAGGAATTCAGGAAGCATGATTTCTACGTCTTCTTTTTCCATTTTTCCAGATTCGATTTTAGAAAAGTCCAAAATATCGTTAATGATACGAAGTAAATTCTCACCAGCATGGTTGAAAATTTTAACATATTCTAGTTGTTCTTCTGTTAACTCTGTATCTTGTAGTAGCTCTGCCATGCCAATAATTGCGTTCATCGGGGTGCGAATCTCATGGCTCATGGTTGCTACAAAATCCGTTTTGGCGTTTGACGCCTCAATTGCTTTATCACGTAGCCTCTTCATTTCTAGCTCTGATTTGCGGATTATCTCCTCGACACGTTTCCGTTCTTTTATTTCCTCTTTCAGAAGTTGTACTTGCTTATATTGATTTGTAATATCATTAATCTGTATGAGTATATATGTCTGTTGCTCAAAGTCAATAGGCTCAATCAGCATGTTCTGCTTAACTATACTGTCACCATTGTTTTTCTTATGCTTAATAGGAATAAAGACTGAATGGATTGCACCTGAACAAAACATACTTTGCCCGTTCTCAATTGCATTTTTAAATAGATGCTGATAGTAAGGTTTTTGTAATATTGGTAAAATTTCAGGAACATGCCTATAAAGTGCTTCTTGGGCGGAAATTCCTGAATAGTTCTCTAACCAGTGATTCCAGCTAACGATTTTTTGCTGCTCATCTATCACAATAATTCCTGTATTTATTTTATTAAGTATCAATGCTGATAAATGTAAATTATTCATGGTAATCAACTAAAATCTCATTAATTTTTTCTACCAATTCATTTATCGACTCCATGCTTAACATAACAATAATCGCACCCTCTATATTGGCTCCATCTATTGTGAATGAGTTTCTAATAATTAAAAGATAAACATTTTCTGCCGACACAAATACCTTTGCATCATTAGGTAGATTTAATACATCAATCTCGGGAACTGTATAATCAAGACGCACCTCTACTAGATTGCCAATAGAACCCACTACTGCGTTAAGGATAATATTGCCTATTTCCGTAATAGCATCAAAGTCTGTGTCCGTTAATTCGTCCGTCTCGCTATCTTCTTCATCTAGACATAGCTGTACTAAGTCTTTGATTTTTTCCTTAGGAAATATTAACTTAGCTTCTCCCGAAAACTGTTCACCAAAGGTTATCGATGAAGAAACTACATAGCTATGCAAAAATCTAGGCAATATATTTTCAAAGTCCATTTCTTCACGATAATATACTAGACTAATATCAGGAATCATTAGCTGAACTTTTTTATCAACCATATCCGAAAGCAAGCTAGCAGCCTGACCGATAAATTGATTCATATATTCTTTTAAGGCATCAGTTTGTTCTTCATTAATCATACTAAATCTACCCCTTTATCCTCGAAATAAGTGCAACTAAGTTTTCTTAATTATTTGCACCATCTGTTCTGCTTTTTCTTCGTTGAGAGGTTTACTGAAAAACGCTGCGCCTAGTGAAACCACTTCATCTTGAACAATCTTTTGTACATCTGCTGACAATACAATTATTTTTGTATTATGCTCTTGTTCTTTAAGCTTTTTAATTAGAGCATCCCCGGTCATCTTTGGCATTAACAAATCAATAGTCATAGCATCAGGTTTAATCTCATTGAAAAGCATGAATCCTTCTTCGCCGTCCGATGCGAAGTAGAAGTCAGCTTCTGGCAGCAAAGGCTTTAAATATTTCACAACAGCCCTTTGATACAGCTTAGAGTCTTCTACCACTAATATCTTCACTTCACTCACCCCATTGATTGTATAATTTAGTTCAATTCTACTCTATGAAGTTAAAGAGTACAAGGGAGAACAGCTTATTTTTTGCTACTATATCTCCATAGTACTACTGCAGTTTCAGCTCTTGTGGTTGATGCATTTGGCCGAAACATTCCTTGGTGTCCTGTAATATACCCTTTACTATGCATATACCCTACATAATTTGACGCCCAATCTGGGATTTTGTCAGCGTCTTGAAAGTAATC
Source organism: Desulfuribacillus alkaliarsenatis (assembly GCF_001730225.1). Lineage (NCBI taxonomy): Bacteria > Bacillati > Bacillota > Desulfuribacillia > Desulfuribacillales > Desulfuribacillaceae > Desulfuribacillus > Desulfuribacillus alkaliarsenatis. The sequence continues at coordinate 76,396 of NZ_MIJE01000031.1, forward strand.
TTGCATATCTATTTCTAGAAACTCTTCAGGATATAGTAGCTCTAGCATTCTCCCCAAGATTACTGCCATCTCTGTACGACTAATATGCTGCTGTGATCGAAATGTTCCATCATTATATCCCTGTACAACCCCTAACTTCGCTGCAAAGGTAATAGCTTCCTGTGCCCAAACGGGTATATCATCATTGAATTGTTCAATGATATTAGTATCTGTTTGTCCGTGATTTATACTAGAGCCGAACACCCTGTGCAATAGCACTACAAATTCAGCCCTTGTTACTGGACGATCTGGACGTATTGTTCTATCACTATAACCGTGCAGTATTCCATTAGCAACCAAATCTGCAAGGTACTCCTTACCCCAATGTCCGCTAGTGTCAACAAAACCTAGCATTTCTTTTTGGGTTATAAATAATTGATAGAGTCCAGTTTTTTGTAAATGGAATTGTAATTCGCCCGTTTCTAGCAATCTAGCAGCGGGAATAAGCTCCCATTTAGTATTAGCTTCATCCCATAGCCCAAGCTGATATATTAATCCTTCTGGGTCCTCTGGTTCCTTAATTCTGTAGATAATTGGTTCATTTTTTAACAATGTCATTTGTTTACCGTAGCCAAGCATGCGCAAGCCTTTTGCTGGATGAGCATGATCTGTACGTTTTTCTTCAATTACAGGTGCTCCAGCAATATCATATATAATATCTGTCATAGATTCCTGCTCTGACCCTAGCCCTTTAATCATCTCTATATAATCGATATGAATCGTTCCAGTTAACGGTGCATCTGCTTTAATCAAATCTGGATGACGTACAATATATATACTTCGAAGCACTAATGGTTGTGGCCAATCGGGATCTATCGCACCCTGTACACGTTTCCAGCCTGACCAATTAATCTCGTCTGCCAAATCTACGAAGCGACGAGTCCCATTAGCATCAATCACTTCAGCACGTAACCAATGTCCACTATTATCTCCATGTATATATGCAGACACTCCAAGCACATTAGAGCCCATAGATATTAGCCCAGATCCAAGCTGGCCATATGCAATCTCCACTTCATCGGTTACGCCTAAATCTGGTGCAACGTCTAAATCTGGTCTAAAATCATACTCCAGCCTTCCTGAGCGATTGCCTCGATATACAAAGTCTAAGTCATCTTCAATCACAAAATCCCCTTGAAGTGTTTCTGGATGACCACGAAAACTCACCGTCTGCCATTCTCTAAAGGTAAAGAACGGCTCCCTTAAACCACCTATTCTGATTGGTGCCTTAGTTATAAATCCATCTACAGAAGCAGTTAATGTGCCATATCCTGTATGATTTCCAGCGTAGAAGGTATTGCCTTCGATGGTCCCTATATCTGTACTCCACTCTACAGTATCTTTGCCAGCTTCAATTACACGTCCATCTAGCATCTCCACTTCAGCTGACAATGTTATGCTCTGACCTGGCAATAAGCTAACCACTTCTGGAATTATTCTGACATTGACAATATCATCATATCCATAGACTCGAACTGTTTTATCTGTCGTTAACCCTTTATAAGATACCCTTAGAGTCATTTCACCTGACCTAATGCCTTTTAACACACCGTTTTTTACTTCAGCCCTGGCACTGCTGCCTTCAATTACTTCCCACTTAATATCCTCTTTAGCAATTGTTAACGGATGGAAGTGCGTATCATATCCAGTAACTCTATAGGTTGCTTCCGTGCCTATCAATAGGCCATTATCTCCGTGAATAATGAGAGTATCAGGATTACCAATAGGCGCATTATTAAAAATGCCGATAGCATTAGGAAGTCGCCTCTGACTGCCATACATCAACCTATTCGCTACCTCTGGCGCAAACTCTCCCAATGGTTGTGCCACCATGGTAGATGATCCTCCACCATCTAGGTTTAATGCCCTATCCATACCCAGATTAGCCAAAAACACTGCTAGTTCATCTAGGGTCAGCCCCTGCAGACTTGGGTGCGCGTCAATTGTAATGAAATACACTTTATTCGCGGCAGCATTTATGCCTACAGCAGTCCGCGCACTTCTACCAGCCATCGTAACTTTTAATGGCTGTACCGGCTTGCCATTCTCAACTAACAAGGCGTGTCCACCGATGGCATTTAACAACTCCATATCAGGTGTCAAACCGTATTCTACTGTGATTTTTTTGCCGACTTCTAGATGCTCGTTTAGAAAATATGCCCCTGCTCCATCTGCCACCAACACAAAACCGTTTTCTGGAATTTCTGCTGGCTGGTCTGTCATACCATAGCTCACGACAGCCCCATTATCTACTATCACCTGAAGCATCGGTTGCTGGAAGAATACGCCTGGCACTTCTTTACCCCAATGGCGGTCATATAGATTAATCCGATTACCGTGGCTATTTCCAGACCATGGGAAATGCTCTGGCTGATTATATCCAAATAATTCATATACATGCTCATCTTCAATAACTACCTTACCATTAAAGGTCCAATTCAGTATATGTGGCGCTCCTAAACCGTCCACTCCAAATCCTAACCAATTTCCTAAATGGGCTGGTGATGACAGTAATTCACCATCTTCAACATGCAATCCAAAAGGAGCTGCAGGTCTATCCATGCGGAAAAAGTCCCCATTAACTGCAGCTACAGCACCTCGATCTGTCGCCATCTCTATTACTGTATTACGGCTATTAAAGCCTCCGTCAGGGGATAGTGCACGGATTTCCACGTAAGGATTATTTAAATCTACCTCTATAACTCTAGCAAAAGTTGTGTTATTTAGTAATTCAAGCTCATATGTAAATAAAACCGTACCTTCACTAATGCGTCCTTCTGACAACAGGCTATGGGTGACTGTTTGGTCAGCAGTAGTTGTTGCTTGTAAGCTGTCGCTAGCTGCAAACGCACCCTCGAGCATAATTACATTAAAAAGCAAGGCAAAGACGATTACGATAGCAACATTTCGATGATGATGTTTTTTCAAATGTCTCTCTCCAGTCAGTATAATAATATATTGCTATTGCTGTTGACTATATTGCTCGCTAATACGTTTAAATTCTTGTTCTACAGATAAAAAAGCTTCAATAATCTGTGGGTCAAAGTGGCTTCCAGAGTTATTCGCAATAATTTCCACTGCGTTTTCATGACTAAGCGGTTCTTTATATGGCCGCTTAGAAATTAGAGCATCATATACATCAGCCACGGCAAAAATCCTTGCTGATAAAGGAATCTCCTCACCTTTGAGCCCATGGGGATAACCCGTGCCATCATATCTTTCATGATGACTTAAAATAATCTCTAAGCCCATAAGGAAAAATCCTCTTGTAAGCTGCTGTCCGTCTATTATTTTCGCTAGCGTTTCTGCACCAATTGTTGTATGCTGCTTCATCTGATTGAATTCTTCATCCGTAAGACGACCAGGCTTTAATAATATATCGTCACAGATTGCAACCTTGCCAATATCATGAAGCGGCCCTACTTTATACAGTAAAGAGATATAATCTTCATCTAATGCAAGCTGCTTAGCTAATATAACAGCATATTCCCTTGTTCGCTCTAAATGCATACCTGTATTGTTATCTCTTTGCTCCGTTAATTTTGCTAGAGCAAATATCGTATTATCTTTAACCTCAAAGTACCTTTCTGCTACGATGGCAATTGTTTCGTGATGCAGCATATCGACAGCACCCAGGTAATCTACAGCCTGCTCCTTTGGAACATTGTCAAGCAGAATTTTTGCATAGCTTTCTTCAAAAAAGTGAAACACACGAATAAACGTCTTGAAATCTATGTCATTATAAGCGACTTCCATTGCAACTTCTTCATTACCTTCATAATAACTCTCAAAATCTCCAACACTTAAGTACTGAATAAAATCAGAAATTAGCTTTTCAAATCCATTTTTAAAATACGGCACTTCTTCTTGTCTAACGATGATGTTTTCTCTTTTCATAATCTTAAGCCATTTCTCTAATATCTCAGCTTGATGTTCTGCAAATATATTTGCTATATCCTTTATTAATGCCTTCTGCTTCTGCTGATTCAATACTTATCACCCCATAAAAATCTGATTTCTTCCATTCTCTTTAGCTTTATATAACGCTTCATCTGACTGTTTAAAGAGGTCTTCACGATGCATTTCCGCGTTTGGCAAAACTGTAGCCACACCAATGCTTACCGTGACATATTCAGAGATTGGCGAACTTTCGTGTGGCAGCTGCAAACCAACAATTGCTTTTCGCAGCTGTTCAGCCACCTTAAATGCACTTTCAGCATCTGTGTCAGGAAGTAAACATGCAAATTCCTCACCGCCCCATCTAGCTAGCATGTCTAAAGGTCTTTTAAGAGTTTGTTTTAATGTAATTGCTACTTTACGTAGGCACTCATCACCTTCTAAGTGTCCATAGGTGTCATTGTAGCGTTTGAAATAATCTATATCAACCATTAACAAAGATAGAGAATGCTCATACCTAAGTGCTCTACGCCACTCCAGCTCTATAGCTTCATCGAAACGCCGGCGATTTGCTACACCCGTTAAACCATCAACCATAGAGTTTTCCTTAAGTAAGTCTCTATATCTTTTCAACTCCAGATGATTATTCACCCTTGCCTTTACTATTGGCGGACTTATTGGTTTGGTAATATAGTCAATTGCTCCTAAGCTTAATCCATATTCCTCATCCTTAGCCTGGTTCATAGCCGTAACAAAAACTATCGGAATATGCTTAGTCTCTGGAGCTGCTTTTAAGCGCTTACACACCTCATAGCCATCCATATCAGGCATCATTACATCTAACAATATTAAGTCAGGCTGGTCTTCTGAGAATGCTATCCGTAGCGCATCTTTGCCATTTGTTGCGATTTTAATTGCCCATACATCTTTTAGAAGGTCTGCCAATGCCATAATATTAGTTCTTGAGTCATCAACTATGAGTATAGTTTGCTTTTTTTCGTCCTTCATGTCTGCTCCCCCCCATCATCAACGCTTAAGTCCGCTAACGCTACTCGTGCCCGAGTATAATCAAATTCCTCTAAGGCGTGTTCTACTTTTGATATAATATCCTTCACCTTTGAATCGTTAGGTGCATTGTTTTTCAACTGCTGTATAATAACCTCGTCAACTAAATAGTCCTTCTCGAGCAACTCTTTTATATTATCTAGTATTTCATAAAATGTTTCGCTAGTCTCAGCCGTTGTTTCAGCCGACACAGGGGTGGATTCTGTAAGTGTAACTAGTTTATTAATTGATTGCTTAACAACGAAAATCTCATCCAGAAGCTCTTTTATTATTCTCTGCACGCTATCTATAAGCTCGTTAGAATTTTTAGTAGAATTATTTGCAAGCTTAGCTTCAATAGCCCTACATAGTTCCATTGTGTGCTTCGCACCAATATTGCCTGCTGATCCCTTAATAGTATGAATTGAGTCCTTCAATTGCTTTAAATTAGAATTTTGTTGAGACAGGATTACCGATTCTGTAAGTCTATCTATATCTTCATTAAAATATCTTAGCAATCGTACAAATAGATCAATGTTGCCTCGCACCAGTTGAATAGCTCCTTGAACGTCTAATCCAGGCAACGAGTCTGGTAAATCACTTATACTAAAAGTCACAGACTCTTCTATATCGTTTGCAAGTTTAGAGGCTGACGGACTTTGTATCCAGTATGCAACTTTAGCAATAAAATCGTTTGGATTGAAAGGCTTGGTGATATAATCATCGGCTCCTGCTTCAATACTCTTCTCTCGATCACCCTTCATAGCATGTGCAGTCAGTGCTATTATTGGTATTTGACTCTTTTCTGGTTCTTGCATACTTCTAATGCGTCGAGTAGCTTCATGTCCATCCATTTCTGGCATTTGCACATCCATTATTATTATATCAAAATTTTGCTTGTCTATAAGATTTATAGCCTCTATGCCATTCTCTGCAACAACAACCTTCAAGCCTACTTCTTCTAAAAACTCTTTAGCTATTTCTTGATTGATAACATTATCCTCAACTAATAATGCCGAGGAGCCACCTAAATAAACCTGCTTTTTCAGATTGTCGTCTATTACTATCTCATCCTCATGTTGACTACCTGTAAATAAGTTTCCATCCTTTCCAAAGACATTAAGGATACTATCAAATAATGAGGATTGATCAATTGGCTTCGCTAGAAAACCACTAAATTCTAATTCCTTCGCTTTTGCCTTCAGCTCAGTACTATCGTAGGCCGTAAGCATAATTATAACTGGCATATTTTTTAGTCCTGATTCACGTAACAGTAGAGCAGTTTCAAACCCATCTAAACCTGGCATCCGATAATCTAGTAATATTAAATCAAATGTTTTTCTACCTGATTTCTCTAATTTGTTTATTTCTTCAACTGCTTCTTCTCCAGAGGCTACTGCCGTATAATTACAATTTAATGCATCCAAAAACTCACCTATAATCTCACGATCACCAGAATCATCATCAACAATAAGCACTTTTAGCTTTCTACTTTCAACCACGGAATCTAGCAATGTCTTATCATAGTGTGGTGAAAAAGGCAATGTAAAATAGAAGGTTGAGCCTTTTCCAGGTTCGCTATCAAACCAAATCTGTCCACCCATATTCTCTACTAAGCGTTTTGTTATTGTTAATCCTAGTCCAGTACCTCCATACTTTCTTGTGGTTGATCCATCCGCCTGAAAAAATGGCTTGAATAACTCACCGTGCTTAGCTCCAACTATACCTATTCCCGTATCTGTAACAGAGAATATTACTAAAATTTTGTTTGAATCCTTCTCATGTATATTCGCAGTAATAGAAATAGAACCCTGGTCAGTAAATTTCGCTGAGTTTCCAACTAAATTCAACAGGATTTGATGAAAACGCGTCCTATCACCCTGTACGAAAGACGGCAGTAATTTAGACACATCTGCAGAAATTTCTATGTTCTTTTCTGCTAATTGATCTTCAAACAGATCGACGGTGCTATTTATGACTTCATCAATTGAAAATGCTTCATTCTCGAACTCAATCTTATTAGCTTCTATCTTAGAGTAATCTAATATATCATTGATAATACTTAATAGATTAGTTGCAGATTGCTGAATCTTTTGCAAATTACGCTGTATTAAAGGGTCTTTGTTTTTATTAATGGTAATATAGCTTAAACCAATAATCCCGTTCATCGGGGTGCGTATTTCGTGACTCATATTTGCTAAGAACTGCCCTTTAGCCTTATTCGCATCTTCTGCTATTTGCTTTTCTTTTATTAGCTGCTCTTGGTAGACTTTATTCTCTAGCCATGACTCATTAAGGGCATCAACTAGTATTGTCAATTCTGAGTTTTCCTGTACAGAAATCAACTCCTGCTTGTTAACCATTCTATTCTTTACCTGTTCTGTTACATACGCAATTGGCTTCATTGTACGTTTCGCTAATAAAGCACCTAATCCAAGATAAATCACAAGTGCAATTACTACTAATACTGCTATTATGCGATATATATATTGCAATTCTTCACCAATGCTTGTTAATGACGTTTGCTTAACCACAACTCCTAAATCGTGACTTAATACTTTATAGGTAATTAATTGGTCATTACTTGTGAAACTCTTTACTTCAGATCTGTCAGACTGATTGTTAAGGCCTTCAATCTGATCTAAGCTAATTCCATACTCAAAGAGCGAAATATGGTGAGTGTTTAACTGTTCATCTCCATCACCCATTTGACTTATGTTCAAAAAAATTATTCCTTCTTTATCGAACATAATAACATCGCCATCGTCATATGCGTGCTCTTGGGCCAGCAGCCCTTCTATCCAGCTTGGATTTAATTGATGGACAGCAATATAAGATAATTCATCACGGGCGTCAAAGACAGGGATGATTATGTCTATTATCAAATATTGCTCAAATGGATGATATCTCGTATCAAAAATGGCTTCATGGGTGTTGACTGCTTGCTTATAAATGTCCCTACCTTGATAGTTATAACCGATTCTCACAGGATCAGTTGCATATTTAACGATCCCTTGTTTATCAAGAAAAATCGACTCAAAATATCGTGAATCACTATCTATTATATCAATGATTTGCTTTGGATAGGTTGCCCCTAACACATTATGATAGTTTTGCAATCTTTGCTTTTCTTCTTCAATAAAAGATAATATTCTTGCTTCGTACCGTTCAACAACCTTCTCCGCCTCTTTTTCATAGGTAGTAACCATCGTAGTTGTGATATAAAAATAGACAAATATACCGATTAAAAAAATTATAATCAGCCCAGCAGACATGAAGAAACTGAAAAACCGCAGTTTAAGTCTATTATTAAGTAAAAACCAATCTAGGAGATTCATTTAATAGTTCACCTCAGCAAAAAAACCCTCGCTAATTTGTACAATTCTAAATGTGCTATCCACTAACATACCATGATCATCAAAAGCAATAGGTCCTACCATCCGTTCTTGATTATAGCTATGTAATTGCTCCTTAAGCGCACTGGTAATGTCACTACTATTAGCAACAATTTCAGACTCAACTAACTCATATAACAAGCTAAAGCCATCGTATACCCAAGGTCCGAGTGTATCAAAACGGTGATAGCCTATCGCTACCCTATATCTTTCTACAAATGATTGAAACTCTAAATCATCCGTTTGATCAACCTTCAGAAATATTTCTGGTACAAAAGTATACATAGGTAAATCAATTCCTTGTAAATCAGCTATCCCCTCAATACTGATTGTTACTCCTGTTAAAAAAATAGGTTTTTGCACTTTAGCGATAGCAAGCTGCTGTAAAAAATGCTCGATTTGGGCAGATCCTAGGAAGGCTGCAATTACATCATAACTATCTTCCTCAGCTTTCAACCAGTTAATGTAACTGCGAAAATCTTGTACGCCACTAGCAAATTCTTCAACATCTTTTATAGCAACTCCCTCTGCTTCTAACATCAGACGTATATCGTTCCACCTTTGTGCAACATTTTGCAAATCAGAATGTACTACTGTGATACTTTCTGCATCTAAGTGGTTTAGTAACAATTCTTTGGCTATTTCTTTCTCTTGTACTAATCTACTGCGATAGGAAAAGCTCCACTTATTGTCAGTAAAAATAGCCTCATCTATTGCAAAAAAAGATAAATGAGGTATCCTATACTCTTCTGCCAAATCAGCAAGTAATTCAGTTCCTGGACTATTAAAGTCTCCAACTATTGCAACTACATCTTCTGAATTTTTATCTAAATATTTTTTTGCCATCTGGTAACCATTCACTTCTTCACCAGTATATGTTATAAAGTGATTCCTTAATGATACAGCGTTAGAATTTTTATTGTAATCCGCCAAGGCCATCTCCGCAGCCACCAACAACCTGGTAGGGTTTAAGCTAGCCGTATCAGATTGGTCTTTAGTAACAACTAGCACTATTCTATCTTCGGCATTATCAGATTTAACATTACTACATCCAATTACTCCAATAATAATGGCTAAAATAAGTAAACTTGCGGCAATAATAGCAAATTTGCGTGATTTCCCCATGGCTTTTTCCCCCATAACTACGCTCTACTAAACTTCTACTGAACGTTTACTGTCACTACTGAAAAAAGTCTTTTTCATTAAACTTATTAACGAAAAAGACTGATTAATTCAATCTATCTTATTGTAAATGATTTATCTTCTTGGCCAGGCTTCCATTCAATTTCTATTTCAAACTTGTGCCGTTCACCTTTGCTTTCATACTTAAGCTCTAGCTTTGTGTTGCCTTCAGGTCTGATATCAAACTGCTCGCCTGCTTGTTCAATTTGAAATGAACCTTGTGTGTCAAGCTTGTCAGCAACAACTCTGAGGAAATCCGCAATTTCATTGACTGTTCTACGTTCTTCACTCTTAAAGTGCACAACCGTTCTTGGCTTCTGGTCCATAACCATAGCAAACACTCCTTTTAAAATAGTAATTTCAAGCTTTTTATTATATGCTTTTGTTACTCTTTTAGTACTTATATTCTACCATCTCAACACTGTCATTGTCCAAGCTTTTACCCAACTTCACACAATGAAAGCGTTATTATTTTAAGATTTTGTTAACACGTGAAAGCAATACATCAGAAGTAAATGGTTTACTTATAAAGTCATTCACTTTATAGCGTACCGCAAGCTCTACTACGTCCTTCGAAGGCTTCCCTGTAATTAAAAGAACAGGGATTTTTTCCGTAATTGGGTTGAAGCGAATGTTCTCCAATGCTGTCAGCCCGCTCATACCAGGCATATGTAAGTCTGTAATAATCAGAGCATACTCATTGAAGTCCTTTGTCACATTAAAAAACACCTCAGCGTCGTTAAATTCTTCCACTTGATATTGCTCTTGCTCTAGAATCTGCCTTGCATAAACACGAAATGTTTTACTGTCATCAATTAATGCAATTTTTCTCACGAAACCTATCCCCTATCCATTCTATATGCACACAAAAAACCGACCATAAGTATGGTCGGTTGCGCTACTCGCTCATAATCATCTAAAGCGCCCAAATAATAGATGACTCTTCTTTGCTTCCAATACAGTATATAGTTTTTTCTCTAGTCAAGTTTTATTAAATTATACTATATGAAATACAAATTTTGCAATTTATAATTTAAAACTTTTGCTCAGTTCTTGTAAGTCTTCTGCCATATCGTTCAACTGCTCTGCTGCGTTTACAACCGTTTTCATAATAACCAACTGCTCTTCAGCCATTTTTGTAATGTCTTGAGTTCTATCAGTTGTAGCACTTGATGTACTAGCCAGTTCTTGTACTGAAGCAGTTACTTCTTCCGAGCTAGCAGACATTTGTTCCGCGATAGCAGATAAGTCCTCAACCTGGGAAGCAACACCTTCTACAGAGGTTACAATCTCCGAGAATATATTAGTTACTTCTTCAAAAACTTTTATTCCTTTCTCAACTTCTTGCTTACTGCCCTCCATAGAAGCGGAAGCCTGTATTGTTTTGTTCTGAATTTGTTGTATTATTTGATATATCTTACCAGTAGATTTCGATGTTTGATCAGCTAACTTACGTATTTCATCAGCTACCACAGCAAAACCCTTGCCTGCTTCTCCTGCCCTAGCGGCTTCAATAGCAGCGTTCAGTGCTAAAAGATTAGTCTGCTCAGAAATCTCTGATATGATATTGGCTATCCCGCCAATCTCCTCTGAGTCTGTTTTCAATTCGTTGATAATATGCGATGTTTCCGTTACACCATCTCTAATCATTGATATACTTTCAATACTGCTTTTCATCGAACTATTTCCTTCTTGCGCCTTAATACGCATCTCGTTAGATGATTCTGCAACTAGCGTTGATGTTTCAGCCACCCTACCTATCCCTACAGCCATTTCTTCCATAGCAACAGATGTCTCTTTAGCGCTAGTTAACTGCGTTTCAGCGCTACGAGCCACATCATGAATCGCATCTGATGTCATATCGGAGGCTTTAATTGATTGTTGTGAATTCACCTTCAATACATTTGCAGCTTCTCGCAAATCATTGTTCTTTGTTTGTAAGGATTTTACCAGTTCACGAATTTTTTCACTCATAGTGTTAAATGCATCACCTAATGTGTTTAACTCATAACTTGAATTGATATTAACTGGCTCAAATCGCAAATCACTGTTCGACATTTTCTGTGACACTTCTGTAAGTGTCTTTATAGGAGCTAATTGTTTCTTAATACTAATTGTTAAAATAATAACAGTAAGAATGATAATAAGACTGGAAATAGCTAAATTAATGTACAAGTCTCTGCTCATTTCAGACAATAACTGTTGATTGTCGTTTGTCTGTAGTAATACCCATCTTGGTACTCCTGAATAATCAGTTAGGGGGACTATTAGCATACTAAGGTAGCCATCCTCTAAGATTATTGATTGGGCATTTTTCAAAGAATTCATGTTATTTAAATTAAGCATAATCGTTGTTTTTTCAACATTTGCATCAATACCCGTTAGATGAATAAGTTCTGACTCCTCACCTATTGCGTAGAAGTCCCAATCTCCTCCATACTCTTGTTGTAGAGATTGCAGGAACGCGCTAGTTAACCCCATACCCAGTTCAACTGTTCCTAGATGAGTTCCTGCACTGCTTTGCATGGGAACAACATATCTGAAACCAGCACCTGCAACTCCACCTTCCAGCCCTTGTATTACTGCCCGTTGGTTATTAGCTTCTACAACAGTATGTCTGAAAGATGAGAGATCATCGCCATATGTTTCTGGTTGGTGAACTCTAAAAAAAGAACTTGCGTCTGGCAAATGAAACTGATATTGCCTAATACCTTGGGCGAAAAAGCCCTCCATACTAGATAGGGTTAAATCAGCTAACTGTTCACGGTCTCTATTTCGAAAAGCATCAACAATCTGCTTATTTTCTACTACAGGGTTCAATCCAATAGCTAACATGTTGAATTGCTGATTCAGTCTCTGTTCAACACCGTTAGTAATAATAGCCTGCCTGTCCGACTGTAAACGATTATAATGCTCTTTGTTAGTTGTGTGAAAGTCAAAAGCAACATAAGCAAGTAATACTATAAATGCAAGTAATATCAAGATTCCAATCTTGTTTGCAACCGACAGCCGCTTTATAACATTCATAACTAATCTCCTCCTTATAATTTCTTGTCTATAGCTTCATTATTACTTCATAATTGCATATTGTCAAATCAATTAACCAGCTATAACACAATATAAGTACGAGATTTAGTATCTGCCTACGCTTATTTTCCACAGTTAGGTAATTTTATTGTAAAAGTTGTCCCTTTACCTAATTCACTGGCAACTGTAATAGCACCATTATGTGCTTCAATAATTCCCTTTGTAATTGCAAGCCCTAAGCCAGTTCCTCCAGATGATCTTGCCCTTGATAAGTCTCCTCGGTAAAATCGTTGAAAAACATGCTCTAATTCCTGTTCACTCATACCTTGACCCGTATCTTCTACATCTACGATTAGAAATTCCCCTTGATTTATTGTGCGAATAGAAATCGTCTTATCTGAGTTCTTTAAATATCGGATTCCATTTGTAATTATATTGATAAATACTTGAATCAAACGGTTGCGGTCTCCAGTAATTTGTGATTTATTAGCATTTAACTGCAACTTGAGTGTAATATCCTTCTCATCAGCTTCCCAAGCAAATAGAGAAGCTATGTGCTCCAACAATTCATGTATATTCACTATTTCATTAGAGATTGGCAAACGGTCATCTTCTAACAAACTAACTTCTTGGAGATCGTTAATGAGCTTAGATAAACGTAATACTTCATCATGTAGAACTAGTATCTCTTTTTGGCTTACAAGCTTTGGTGAGTTCTGCATCATCTCAAGTTTGCCACGTAATGTTGTTATTGGTGTTCTTAATTCATGTGCAATATCGGTAATAAGTTGATTTTTTATTTTTTCATTTTTCTGAATAGTATCTACCATTTCATTAAACGATTCAGCTAAATCTCCAATTTCATCCTTAGTATCTATCGCCAAACGTGTTTGATAATTTCTTTCCGATACCCTTTTTACACCTTCTCGAAGTTGAAGAAGATGTTTTGACATTCTCGTAGATAAAACAAAACCAATCGCTCCAGCAAACAAAAGTGTAAAAATGGCCACATAAATTATTGCTCTATTCATTGAACTAGCAAACTGATCTTCTATTGTCATGACTGTAGTTGTTACAGCATCACGTATAACAACCGTACCAATCTGCTCTTGGTCAACTATAATAGGCGCTCCTTTACGGTATTCGCGTTCTTCAATAATTTGTCCTAGCTCCGTGCCTCCTGAATCGTAAACAATACGTTTGTTTTCATCTACAACAATTAATTGTTCCTGGGCTATAGATTGCATTCGTCCCATTCCCGCTCCTCTTCCACGTTGCATCATAGCCATACGATTGTGCTCTGGACTTCCAATAATCATACTATCTATAAAAATATCCTGAATGTTATCAAATGATTTATATTCTTTGTAGTAGAACGAAAAAAAACCCGCCCATTGGTTTGCTAGATTCTCGTGTTTTGCTTCTAAATACTGGTGAAACATCATATTTGCTGATAAATAAATTGCGCCAGAAAAAACGAAAACAATCAAGACCGTCACCAGTAGAAAAGCAGCAATTAGCTTAGTTCTCATTGTACTTGTATCCTATACCATGGACTGTAACAATAAACTTCGGCTCTGCTGAGTCATCTTCAATTTTTTGGCGCAAATTTCGGATGTGGGTGTCAATTGAACGCTCGTAGCCTTGATATTCTTCTCCCAAGGCTAGGTCTAATAGCTGTAAACGAGTATACACCCTTCCAGGGTTTTTAAACATTAGCATAAATAATTGAAACTCTGTCGGTGTTAAACGAATCGAAATGTTATTCTTGTATAATTCATGCTTTGCTAAGTCTAGCAAAAAAGGTTCTTTAATAATTTGCTCCTTTTGTCGAACAAGAGCAGTGTCATTCTCCGTATGCTTTGATTGTAATTTGGTATGTCTACGAAGCATAGCCCGTATCCTCGCCTCTAACTCTTCCAAGCTAAATGGCTTCACTATATAATCGTCAGCCCCAATTTCTAGCCCAACTATAATATCGTACTTCTGGCTTTTAGCTGTAAGCATGATTATTGGATAGTACTTATCATATTTACGAACTTCCTTACATACTTCTAAACCATTAAGTTCAGGCAGCATTATATCAAGGATTATTAAATCAGGATCTATTTCCAGTATCGCTTTAAGTCCGCTTAATCCATCTTCGCAGGCAAATACATGATAAAATTGCTGCTTTAAATACTCTTCGACCATATTTCTAATTCCTTGTTCATCTTCTATAATTACAATTTTATGCATACTATCACCCCTTCGGACATATTTTTCAACTTACTCCAATTATACCATTATATACATTGACACGTACGTATAAGTTGGACAAGCAATATATTTCTATACCATAGACTAAAGGCCACAATCTCTTATATTCAAGATTTTGTGACCAATGCTTTTATACTCTTTTGCAATTTTACGTTCCTTCACTATCTTTTTTACTTTATATTATAATCTTTGCATACCTCGTCCTTGACCGCGAAAATTACCAGCTTCTCTTTCAGAAAACTGCCCATCTATAGTAGCTCCACAGCCACCGCCAAAACCTCCACCACGCATACCTCTCTGACCTGGTTCCACATTAAGCATTTCTGTTACACGTTCACGAATGTTTTCTTCGTCCAATAATACACAACTAGCTACTGGATTGTTTTCTTTGTACTCTACTACAGCGTCAATTAATTGTTCAGCAGTAACACCTGCTTCTTCGGCGATTTGCACCATCGATAAACCCGCACGGTGATATTCACGAATTTCAAATGGATCCATTTCTAAATACTCAGCAATAAAGTTGTGCATCGATCCAGCTTCATTACCCATCATGCCTCCGCTCTTCATGCCTCCACCCATCATGCCTCCGCTCTTCATGCCTCCACCCATCATGCCATAGCCTTTACCAAACCCCAAATAACCTCTTTCATCATTAGCAAACGCTGTTCCAACAAACAGAAGTGCACCAATTATTAAAACTGTTGTTACAATCGAAATTTTACTTTTCATTATATATTCCTCCTTATTTTTTAGATAGCATAGTAAACTCTTTTTTATGTTTTAGTGCTTATCTATATTGGTATTATGCACAAAAGATATCAAGAACGTATTAACTAGATGTCAAGATTTTGTCAAGAAAATAGCGCACAAGAAAAAATTAGCTAGAGTCAAAGACTCTAGCTACATTAAAAAAATATAATAAAAAGGAAGATAACTCTTCTAAGAGTCACTACTTGGAGTCACTACTTGATTTCTAAAACATTTCTAACTATTGTTGCAGTCATCGGCTTGTTCGTAATTGCACCTACAATATCCACTAAGGAATGCGTCTGTATATACAGAGTCCCATCAATATTTCTAATTGGCTCTCTAAGTATAAATGCATTACCATTAACAATCGCTAGCCTACCATTCGAATGTAAAATGACCTCTAATGGTGTGCCTATAACATCTGTAGAAATAACTACCTGCCCTTTTTCTGCTATCCATTCAATATCTGCATTCTGATTGTTAGCAATTGAGCGAACAGCTATATAAGAATCTCTATTGATAATTCTTACTTCCACTTCGCCGCTAATTCCTAGCATCTTATAACTCATCAGCGTAACACCAGGACGCACTTCTTTAACAGGCTCAGGTGCTGGTATCGGTGCCGGTGTTGGTGTTGGCGCTGGTGTTGGCGTTGGACTCGGTGCTGGCGTTGGTGCTGGACTAGGTGCTGGACTCGGTGCTGGACTCGGTGCTGGTGTTGGTGCCTCCGCCGGAGGCGCTGCCCCTTCTAATCAAGGACTTGCCATAATTACATTGCCAGCACTTAACAGTAAAACTGCCATAAAAACAACACTGATTATTAATTTTAGGGTCTTCTTCATGTTCTCATCCCCTCGTTTTCCTTTATCTAAAGAAAGCATAGCTTCCATCAGCGTTAATAAATATTGGATTCGCTAAATAAAAGATGTTCTCATATCCTTGTGCTACAAAGTGCTGTGGTACTCCTGCTGCGCGAGCACCCGCTGCACAGTGAATTAAGATTAGTTGATTCTTTTCGATTCCTTCAGCTTCTAATACCTCGGTGATAATTGAAGGATTTGCTCCTATATCAGCACTATTGATGTTTATTGCTCCTGGAAGCATTCCACCCGCTGTTTCACCTGGAGTTCTAACGTCTACTACGATAGCACCTCCTGAGTCGAGTTTTGCTTGCCAATCTGCTGGTGTTAACCCATAGTTCGGTCCGCCATCTGTAATGTCAAAATCTGACCCGCTGCTTTCCGTCCCAAATACCGGTAATCCTGCTGCTTTATATGCTGGCATACCGCCTGCTAAAACTTTTACGTTTGTGTAGCCGTTACTTACAAGCCACCTGGCTTGTGCATGACTCTTACCTCAGAAGAATCCTCCACAATAAGTGATAATTAACGTATCCTTGTTTGCTGGGGCTAATCCACTAAACCTTGAATTCCAAGGCTCTGGATTATCTGCTGGGATTGACATTGGGATATTTTCTTTGAAGTATGATGCAAATGGACGAGAGTCAATAATCAGTAAAGGTGGTTGCTCTGGATCCATCATATACTCTTCTGTCAAAATCCCCTTGAAGAATTCTGGAGTGATAACTAAATATGTGTCTGCTAAATTCCAGCCATGATCTGTTCCTTCCTGATATACATATACATTCGTATAACCTAAGTTCATTGCTTTGTTAGCAGATGAAGGACTCAATGGGCAATGCCATCCTCCACAATAGAAAATGAGTTTCTTATCCTTATCTTCAGGTAATAAATCCTTTAGCTTGTCGAAATCAGCGTCTGGAATATTAATTGCACCATTAATATGACCTTCATGATAACGGGCCGCTGGTCGGGAATCTACTAAAACAAAGTCCCAATCTGTAGCATATTCCTCATAGGTAACACGTTCTGTACTGGTCGCTGTCGTATAAAGTTCCAATAATTCCTGTGTTGTAATGTAATTCAAATGTGGCTCAAACGGTACTGCGATGTCTTGGTACTCTTCAGGCACCATATGACCTGCTTGATCTAGTGCACCGGCACTAAATTTCTCTAGCTCGTCACACCCCGCTAATGTCATAGTGAGTGCTAGAACTATCACTAGAAACAAAATATTAAAATGTTTCTTGCTCATAACCATACCTTACCTCCATTCATATATTACTTCTTGGAATATCTTTCATACTTATCGTACGAAAAGTCATAACAGTTCGTCAATTCATCTTTTTTTCATAATTTCTTGTAGAAAGCATGTAAACACTTCAAAATTAACAACCGTTCAATATCGGCTATTGTGTTTTTAAATAGGCATAACGGATAAATATAGCAATCCTATATAATAGCAAGCCTATATAAAAAAGAAGTGATTTTCATCACTTCTCTAAATCGTACTAGTATCCCGTCTTATCTTCCGATAACAAATCTGTCATGTTAAATGATTCTTTAAGTAGAGGCTTCTCGGCTGGACCTTCTATAACAGCGCCATTGAAAGAAAATCTTGAACCGTGACAAGGACAATCCCAAGTCCTATCCCCTTGATTCCAATTTACTTCGCAACCTAAATGAGTACAGGTTGTATCTACAATATGTAGCTTTCCATAATGATCTTTATATACGCCTTTTCTGTTGCCATTGACCCTAATAATTATCGCTTCATCATTTTCCATTTGTTCCAATGATTTATGTGGTAATTCTAACTTGCCTTTTAAGAAGTGTTTAACAACGTCTGTATTTTCTATAAAAAAGTTCTTTAGGCTTGGGTCAATATAAAATCTCGATGGCTGATATAACTCGAGATAACGATTACCTGTACCTAAAATCTTGTCTCGGATAATCATTGCAGCTACAGTACTATTAGTCATACCCCATTTTCGATAACCAGTTGCCACAAGTATTCTATTTTTACCTCGAGTTATTTCACCGACATATGGTATCTTATCAAGTGTTGTCAAATCTTGAGTTGACCACCGATATAAGACTTGATTAATACCAACGACGTCCTTTCCAAAACCTTCAAGAGCCTTGTAATGCTCTAGGGTGTTCTCACCTTGGCCTGTCTTATGCTTCTCTCCTGCAATAATAATTATTTTTTCACCTTTATATGAAGCTGAGCGTAGCGAACGTGAAGGTTCATCCACACTTAGATACATACCACCAGGGTAATCTTTTTCAGTTTTTACCGCTAAAGCGTATGAGCGTTCTGCATACATTCTGGTGAAATAAAAGCCTGTACCTTCATAGAAAGGGAAATGTGAGCAACATATTGCTTGACTAGCAGTAATGCTTTTCCCGTTAAGTGTAATAACCCTTACCCTATCGCCATCCTCATTAATATCTACGGCAGTAGTATGTTCATATATCTGAACCCCGTTACTTTCTAACAAAGTTACCAGTTTACTTAGGTATTTCAGCGGATGAAATTGAGCTTGGTCGTTCATTACCAAAGCATTTTTTATCTTAATATTAAACGGTATTTCAGTTACTAGCTTTCCTTCTATATGAAGCTTTTGGTATGCGTTCCACTCTTGCTGCAATTTTTTTGCATATTTATCTGTGGTTGCATATAGAAACGCATCTTCAATGCTATAATCACAATCTATATTGTGCTCCTCGATTATATTTTTAATGAAGTTAAAAGCTTCCATGTTAGCTTCGTAGTATAGCCTTGCAATACTTTGCCCGAAATGGCTTATAAATTCATCGTAAATAAGATCATGTTGTGCGGTTACTTTAGCTGTTGTGTGTCCTGTTGTTCCATTTAACAATCTGTCTGCGTCGATTAAGACTACCTTCTTGCCAGCATTAGACAGTAAATACGCAGCAGTAATTCCTGTAATGCCTCCACCAACAATTGCTACATCTGTTTCACAATCATCTTCTAACGGATTGAAAATGGGTAAACTTAACCCACCTCGCCAAAGCGGTTCTGGCCTTTCTGGTAGCT
The DNA here is from genome assembly GCF_001730225.1 of Desulfuribacillus alkaliarsenatis. Taxonomy (NCBI): domain Bacteria; kingdom Bacillati; phylum Bacillota; class Desulfuribacillia; order Desulfuribacillales; family Desulfuribacillaceae; genus Desulfuribacillus; species Desulfuribacillus alkaliarsenatis. Next base: position 95,916 of record NZ_MIJE01000031.1, read on the forward strand.
GACCTAAAGTCAATTTGTTCGTCAAAATTATCCCCCTCTTAAACAATTAATCTCGTACCAATATATACAGTTTTTGTTGTATTGTTTATTTTATCCAACTTACCTTTGAATACACCTATGCTCATTGCTTGCCTTTCTATTAATAAAAGCGTAATGTATATAAGGATAGTTTGTTAGATCAGACTATACTTTAGTGATAAGTAGTAGTTTTTTCGGAGGAAAATTGAATGTATCACGCAGAAACCTTGAGGGATAAGATTGTTTTATACCTTTCAATACTATGGCCAATTATGGTAACTCAATTGAGTTTGATAGCTATGAACTTGGTGGATACAATGATGTCAGGACGTGTAGGTACTGATGATTTAGCAGGGGTTGCAATTGGATCTAGCTTGTGGATGCCTGTTTTCACTGCTATTATAGGCATACTTTTAGCTGTCACTCCAATAGTCGCACAGCTAGCAGGAAGTATGCAGCATAACAAAATAGCTGCTGCTGTTATGCAATCTATGTATTTATCTGTTTTTCTGGCATTTCTCGTCATTTTGGGAGGGGCTGTATTTTTAGATTCAATCCTTACATACATGGACCTTGAGCCAGCAGTGCATCACATCGCCTTCCATTATTTAGTTGGTCTTTCAATCGGCATTGTGCCATTATTTTTGTCTAACGTATTGCGGAACTTTTTTGATGGACAAGGATTTACGAGAATAACAATGATGATTACTGTTATGGCAGTACCTTTTAATGTTCTATTGAATTATGGGTTGATTTTTGGTAATTTTGGCTTGCCAAGATTAGGCGGAATTGGTGCTGGCTACGCTACAGGACTAACTTATTGGATTATATTAATATTTAGCTTAATAATTGTATTTGTATTACCGAAAATTAAACGCTATCAGCTTTTTAGTAATTGGACTAAGCCATGCTGGAGGGCATGGAAGGAACAGCTTGCAATAGGGTTACCTATCGGACTTACTATATTCTTTGAAACCAGTATTTTTTCAGTAGTTACTTTAATCATTGGAATAATGTATACATCTGTAGTCGTAGCTGCTAACCAAGTCGCTCTAAGTTTTACATCGTTTATATTTATGATTCCGTTAAGTATTTCGATGGCTTTGACTATTGTAGTTGGTTATTCTATTGGTGGTAATAAGCTTGATAACGCTAAAGAATTCAGTATTATTGGTGTATTAGGTGGGTTGGCCTTCTCTACTTTAAGCGCGGCCTTTCTGTTCTTTTTTAGAGAATCGATTGCAGCTTTCTATACAGAAGACCCCGAAGTAATTGCTTTAGCAGGAAAGTTCTTTATCGTCGCCATGATTTTTCAGCTTTCCGATGCAGCCCAAGCTGGTTTACAGGGGGCACTGCGTGGTTATAAGGATGTACGTATTCCGTTTATGATAGCTTTTGTGTCCTATTGGATCATTGGCATTCCTGTAGGGTATTTGTTATCTGTATATACAGCATTAGGTCCTTATGGTTTATGGGTTGGAATCACTATGGGGCTAACATGTGCGGCGATTGGATTTTTGTATCGATTACGAATGGTTCAACGCAAATATACTAATATGTTAAATAGTTAACAAGGTGCTGTTCAAAGATGCTATCTAGGATTTTTCGTGTTACTTAAACTTTTTCGTGTGATTAATATTTTGTTTATCCGTTAATTCTTCAAAAATATTATCAGCTGGTTTTAACGGAGGATTTTGTTGAATTGGGAGCATCCCACCCATAAGTCTTTTAAATTCACCAACGGTTAGTGGCTTAGCGTCGGGCATTAATTCATAGCCAAATTGTCCATTAGGTTCAATGGTACCTATTTTAACATCTGACACCCTTGTAATTCCTTGTTGGCGTAGCTGGCTTTCTAGCTTATCTACTGTGATACGCAATGACTGTAAATTATCAGGAACCAACTGACCATTTTCAATTACGATTACAGCTTTTCCATGTATTATCTTTTCTATGACATTTATCTTTAACTGTAAATACTCCATTATTAATAGGATAGTTACAAAAACCGCTATAACAATTAATGTTCTTGGAACTGTATCTACATTAATAGGTTGAACAAAAATAGCACCCACAGCAATCATAATTACTGTTGTAGATAACGTTAACTGAGAGACAGATTTCCTCCCTATGATACGTAGCATAATGAAACCACCAATAAAGACAATAATAGCTTTCCAAATAAATTCCACATCCATAACGATACTGGCTCCTTTTATAGTAAGTTAACATTAAAACACAATAAATAATATTTCCATAGTTTGATTGTTTTATAAAAGCTTGTGTTTTTTGAAGGCATATACAAATGCCAGGTACACCTTAAATATACTTAAGGTGTACCTGGCATTAAATTGCTCTAGATTTATGTAGCTTATTCAGATTATTTACTAATGTCTTCTAATACTAATCTCTCAAGCTCTAAAGGCTCGATATATCTGTCACCCTTGTAGGCACGCATATTTCCACCAGAGATTTCATCGATGAGAGCGATTTGCTCGCCAATTCTACCAAATTCAAATTTGATATCGTACAGCTCAATACACTTGTCTGCTAAAGCTTCTTTTACAATACTACCAATCTGCTGTGTAAGCTCTTTTAGTGATTTGTACTCTTCCTTAGTTAAAATCCCTAGCATATCTAACGCGTCTTCAGATATAGGAGGATCCTGACGATCATCATCCTTAAGGGTAACTTCAACAAAGGCATCTAGTGGTTGCCCGTTTTCAACATATTTGCCGTATCTACGCAAGAAACTCCCCACTGCTCTATAACGACATATTACTTCCAGTCCACTGCCAAATACAGTCGCTGGCTTAACTTCCATTGTAGACTCTTCAATATTTGCATTTACATAATGTGTCGGAACATCTTTATCATTTAATAATTCAAAAAAGAATTTAGTTAAGCGTAGCCCTGCCTGTCCTGCTCCTTCAATTGTCAGCCCAACTGTGTTAGCTCCTGGATCGAACTTTCCATCTTCACCAGTAACATCATCTTTGAATTTCAGTAAAAAGTTGCCCGTTGGTAATTCATATACATCCTTTGTTTTTCCTTGATAAACCAATTTCATCGCTCTTATCTCCCTTGAAAGTTTTTATTTTTGTTGTCCTACATTATAGCAGCTTTATTAGCAAGATATCTAGTCAATTTCAGCCACTATGATTAATGGTGCCGATTCCTGTGGTTTGTATGTATCTTTTTTGAAGCTTCCATATAGCTGAATATTTTTAAATCCGCTTTCCTGTAATAATTGTACAAACTCAGATGACTTAATTGGATGCAGTAATACATGATTTTCTAGTTCATTATCTTCTGTTTTTAGGATCGTATGGAAATCGATTTTATGCTGGTCTTCTATGTAGTTATAGTATCGTTCAAATATAATTCCTGCATCAGCGTTTTTTATCAAAGGTAAGCTTTTGACCTGTTGGTCCAGCACCCTATCGTAATTTATAACTTGGACAACAACCTTGCCTCTAGGGTTGAGGCATCTTTTGCATGCTTGTAGGTATTGTTTAATTTCATCATTGTTATTGAGATGGACAACGGAATTACCAATACAGAATATCAAGTCAAATGTTTTATTTAACTGCTCTATCTCCAACATGTTAAGCACATAGGTATCGATATTAGGGTTTTTAGCTTTTAGGCTTTTGACCATTTGCTCGTCCAAATCAATTGCCGTAACATTATATCCTGTTTGATCTAGCTGCTCTGAATAGCCTCCACTCCCACACGCTACGTCCAGTATATCTTTTGGTTGACTTCCTACTTCTTCTTTTATTAATTCAATTTGTGCCTTGCCAGTAGGAAAAATATAATCATAATATTTGGCTATTTCTGAATAGAATTTTGACATCCAACCACCTCATTGAACATTATTTATACTACACTTTTTAATTATACTTTTAAATATTACAGCCAAACAGTTATCGAATGACATGTAGGAAGTGGATATGTTTCTCATATTGATCTAGGACGTTATTGATTACCTGCTCCTTAGTCCAGCCCATGATGTCGTAATCTTGTCCGCCTTCTTTTAAATATATCTCGGCTCGATAGTATTTTTTAGTTTCGTCTAGGTCTTTGTTGGCCTCTGCCATTGTAAAGGACGGCATCGCATGCCCTTTCAGGCGTACTGAGTAAAAGAAATCGATTTCCTCACCGTGCAATACTTCTATCCATATCCTGTCGCCTGATTCCGCTTTTACAATGGCCTTCATACCATTTTTCTTGAACACCTCTGCTACTTCATCAAAGGCAGGATGTACTGTACTCTGCATGAATTGGAGTACACTTTCCTTTTTCGGATGATGAATCATCGACTTTAAGCGATCTTGCCATGCAACTGGCGACTTATGGGTTTTCGGCATTAGTATTGCTTCACTTAGGCTTACCTGTTTCACTAGTTCTACCCGCAATGATTGAAACAGCCCCCAGCACATGAGTAGCATAACAACCGTAAACGGTAAAGCACTGGCAATTGCTGCAGTTTGTAAAGCCAGCAAACCACCAGACAATAAGAGCGCGATTGCAACCAAACCCTCCGTTGACGCCCAGAAAATACGTTGCCACACAGGTCCTTCCTTCTCTCCGCCATTTGTTAGCATATCAATGACGAGGGATCCTGAATCCGATGATGTTACGAAAAATGTTACAACCAGTATTGTGGCAATCGTAGCAATCAATGTTGAGAAAGGTAAATACTCAAAGAATTGAAATAGTGCTGTTGTAGTGTCTGCATCTACAGCAAGGGCCAAGTCAGTAATCCCCTGTTGCATAATCATATGAATGGCCGTATTACCAAAGAACGTCATCCACATAAAGGTGAAACCCACCGGAACCATAAGCACCCCAACGATAAATTCACGAATTGTTCTACCTCTAGATACACGTGCTATAAACATTCCTACAAACGGTGACCAAGCAATCCACCAGCCCCAGTAAAATAGCGTCCAACCTCCAATCCAGCCAGTTGGTTCATAGGCATACAAGTTAAATGTTTGTCCAACAATCGTCGATAGATACGCCCCTGTGTTTTGTACGAGGGTTTGTAGCAAATAGATTGTAGGCCCTGTAATAAGTACAAAAAGGACGAGAAATCCAGCTACACCCATATTAAATTCGGAAATTCTTTTAATCCCACCATTAAGACCACTAACAACTGAAACCATAGCAATCAAACTTACTATGATAATAATAATGATTTGTACGTTGATTGTATTAGGGACACCAAATACATACTGTAGCCCTGCATTGATTTGTAGTACTCCTAAACCCAAGGAGGTGGCAACCCCAAACAGTGTCCCTAAAACGGCGAATGTGTCTACTGTATGTCCAATTGGACCGTAGATACGGTCGCCAATTAAAGGATATAAAGAAGAACGAATTGCTAACGGTAAATTATGTCGATATGAAAAATACGCCAATGAAAGCGCGACTACGGCATAAATCGCCCATGCATGTATACCCCAGTGAAAAAACGTAATGTTCATGGCAGCCCTCGCGGCTTCTATAGTGCCGCCTTCCATTGCTGGCGGAGTCATATAGTGCATGACAGGCTCTGCTACTCCAAAGAACAGTAATCCTATACCCATACCTGCAGAAAACAGCATAGCAAACCATGATAAATTGTTATATTCAGGTTCACTGTGGTCAGGTCCTAATTTAATCTGACCATTCCTAGATACCGCTAAATACACAACAAATATCACAAAGATAGCTACAGATAAAACATAAAACCATCCAACAGTTTCCGTAATCCATGCTTGAACAGCAGTAAATACGGCTTCTGTCCTTTTGGGCAATAATACTGCAAGTATCACAAACACAAGTGTAATAATTGCTGAACTTAAGAAAACAGGTGGATTAATCCGAACCTCTGGTCTCCATGCTTGATTTTTCTTCTGATTGTCCATTTAAATAACTACCTTCTCCCATTCTGATTCTTTAAAGCCAGGCAAGACAATATTACCATTTGTTAGTATTGGCCGCTTTACCAACAAACCATCACTAGCTAGTACCTTATAGATTTCTTCTAAGCTCATTGTTTCTAATTTGTCCTTTAAACCGAGTTCTTTATATTTTTTGCCACTGGTATTGATAAAACGTTTGATGTCTAGTCCACTTTTTTCGTGAAGTTCCTTCAACTCTTGTGCAGTCGGGTTCTCTTCTACGATATGTCTTGTCTTGTATGTAACTTCCTTGTCATCTAGCCAAGCCTTGGCCTTTCTAACAGTAGTTCACCTTGGATAATCAAAAAATGTCCATTCCATTTCAAATAACCTCCTAGTTGTTAGTTTAATACAGCATAATTAATTGCCTAAAAGCATTACATTTATATTCCATTTTATCATAATGATTTCATATATAGCTTCTATTAGCATGCCAAATCCTATGCAAAAAATAAGACTCTCTTCGGCAATATCCAGAAAAGAGTCTTATCAAACATGCTTTATCCCTGTGCAACATCTGCTAAAGTCATATCGCCAATTTTACATATACTCCGATAAACAACCGTAGCAGTGTAAAATGCGCCAAAGATTGGGACAATATTGGTCGCTAGCTTAAATTTTTGTTGTGCTAAATATGATGATATTAGTTCGCTAGTAGCGGCACTCCTGGCAGCATCGACTTGGTCTGCGAACAGCTCATATTTAGCCTGATAAACTTCCAGGCCACTTTGCCGAATAATCCGCACGTCAACTATAAAGGAAAACAATGCTTGTAGCAAAAAACTTGTTGCAAATGTTGCGGGCATCATTTTCCCACCAATAAAATCAAGGCCTAGCGATAACACAAAGGACTTTAATGCTCCAATCAAAGCAATTTTTCGCACCTTTAGTTTGTATTGTCTGACTTCACTGTTTAAATTGCTATATGAATTCATTACTTACTCCTTTTGCTCCATTTCCTGCAAGATTTCTACTGCGTCAGCGATGAACTGTGGGCATACCTTTGTAAACAATTGCTTGTCTTTAATCTGTGCATATTCATCTGGGTTTGCTACATTATAGCCTAATAACTCCTTACAAATAATAGTTTTATGTTTTTCCTTGAATTTCTCTATAAACTGGTTAGTAAGCTTATAGGTCTCTTGCTTTGCTTCATTATCTCCCTCGCAATGGTGGCCATACCTTAAGCCTATTACCATTATAGCACCTGTGACTGCACCACAAACCTCACCTTGACGGAGTCCACCGCCAAAGCCCGTGGCTATCTTAAAAGCGGACTCGCGCTCTAATCCTAGCTCATCGCAGAACACTCCAATAACCGCTTGACTACAGTTAAAGCCCCGAGCGAATATGTCCTTCGCCACAACCTTCTTAGAACGCTCCCAGAGCATAACCTGCTCTGCTAATTCTTCTTGCTCTATCTGTCGTTTTTGCTGCTCAAGGCGCTGCTGTACATCTGTAAGCTCTGCCTGCAGTTCATTATAATGCTTGACGATGCTCTCGACCGTCTGTGGCTCATCAAATAATATAGGGACTGTCTCTTGCTCAAGCTGCAAATATGGTTTCTTACCCAATGCGTTAGCCTCTCCAACTACGCGCCAGCTCAGTGGTTTTTGGTACTCTGTAAAGTTCCATAAAACCGTTCCGTCATACTTCATCGTTGATGCTTCTAAAAGCTCTGGAGTAACATAGGCATGGAGTAATTGATCACGCATCCCATCTCCGCCTGCAAGAACTGATTGCTTTTGCCCCTTCTCCGACAGCTTGTACTTAATTTCAACCGTTTTACGTATGCTTTTCTTACTCATATCAGATAAATCAATGTTTCCCATCTTAAAATTAGAGACATCTAATTTTTTACCGTTCATCGACTTTCCCCTCACTCTCTCGTATATTGTTAACCAGTTTTTTGCAATATTCTATTATCTCTTTTCTTCTAATGATACCTATGAATACATCCTGATCATCAACAACGGGAACAAAGTTCTGCGAGATGGCTAATGTTAATAAATCATCAATATCAGCATCGATATGCACAGACTGATTCGTTTTTCTACGTTCTATATGCTTTAATAATACACTTCTAGAATTTTTAAATGATAGATTAGGGGTGTTTTTAACTTTCCAGAGCAGATCGCCTTCAGTGATTGTGCCCACGTATTTACCTTCATGGTTTAATATTGGAATCGCTGGATGCTTTTCAAATTCCATTTTATCAAGCACTTGTCGCATTGTTGAATCTTCATATACATATGTGACCTCTGCTTTTGGCAAAAGAAAGAAAGCTATATTTTTCATATCAGTAACTACCCCTCCAGAAAAGTAAAATTATCACTCTAATACATCTATCTTTTCAAATCATAACAATCATAATAACCTTTAAGGTCGGATATAAGCCGTAGTACATCCTCTTCCTTCGTCGCCCAACTCGTGCAAAACCGTACGGCACTATGTTTGTCATCGATTCGTTGCCAGGTCAAAAAACTATAATGTTTTTTCAAAGCTTCGATTGTTTCATTGGGCAAAATTGGAAACAATTGATTGGTTGAAGTGCTAATTAGAAATGTACATCCACTTTCTTGTAATGCTTCTTTTATTATATTAGCCATTTTATTAGCATATGCTGATAACTCAAAGTATAAGTCGTTTTCAAAAAGTGTAAGAAACTGAATCCCAAGTAGTCTCCCCTTCGCTAGTAAGCCGCCTCTTTGCTTCATAATATATCGAAAGTCTTGCTTCAGTGTATCGTTAGTTATAACGACTGCCTCTCCAAAAAGCGCCCCTATCTTCGTGCCACCAATATAAAAAACATCGCAGCATTCTGTAATAAACGCTAAATCCATATCATTCTCAGAAGAAGTAAGCCCATATCCCAGTCGCGCCCCATCTAGAAACAGATATAGCCCGTTTTCACGACACACGTTACTGATGGCTTCCAATTCACTTCGGGTATAAATCGTCCCTAATTCCGTCGGATTAGAGATATATACCATTTTAGGTTGGACAGTGTGTTCATGGGTCTCATCTAATTGATGGTTTATGTAAACATCATAAATCTGCCTTGCTGTGAGCTTCCCATCATAAGTTGGCAGTTCTAGCACTTTATGCCCTGTAGCTTCAATTGCACCTGTCTCATGGGTGCTAATATGGCCGCTCTCCGCCGCTATTACACCTTGATGGGGACGCAAGGATGCAGCTATCACAGTCAGGTTTGTCTGTGTTCCACCCACTAGGAAATGGACGTCAATATTGTCATTCTTGCACTTTTCTTTGATAAGGGAAGCCGCTTGCTGACAATAAACATCTTCACCATACCCTGGTGTTTGCTCCATATTCGTTGCTAGTAATTTCTCTAATATCTTAGGATGAGCGCCTTCGCTATAGTCATTAGTAAATCGAATCATCGTATGTTCCTCACCTTCAAAAATCCCTCTATACATGAAAAGAAAAGCTTTACAGTAAATTTTTCAACTGTAAAGCTTCCCTTATATTTTAACGTTATTCAACCTTTTTAGCTACAATATTTATCTCTTTACCAGACTTTTTTAGCTTTGCAACCAAATCTCTGAAAGGCTTAAAGTTTGATACTTTGGAAATAGCGTCTTCCTCGTTCTGAACGCCAGTAGTTCTGAACTCAATGTCATTTAACAGTACTACATATGAATCGTTACTAGCTTTTAAATCTTTTCTACGTCTTTCTCTTTCCTTATGCCTTGCTATTCTTCTTACACTTTTTCTAGCTTTCTTTAACTTAGGGTCTTGTGTGAAGAATTCTAACTCATATAGATTTTGATTCACTTGTTTTAATGTACTATTTGGCTTTACCATATATAAATACCCCTCTCTTAAATTATCTAGTTATACTAATCATCTAATCTACTAATTTTAACCTTCATCAATTATCTATTTCTACTATTTTTAGCACTAGTTTTTCTCGGCGCACGTGCCATTGCCTTTGTTTGATGATGGGTTTTTGAATAGGCTGCACTGCTTTTAATTATTTTTTTTATCTGTCGTTTTTTCATTGTTTAATCTCCCCTCAAAATCTTCTAATTAGAATGTCTTTCCTCGTTTATTATATATGTTGCTCTATAATTAAGCAATTTATCTTCGGTCAATGATGTGTAAATAGCGACTATCAGCACAGTATGATATAATTGCTGAGTCAAATTTATAGCAATTTAAAAATGGGAACTAGCAATTTTAAGGGGGTTTATCTTAGATGGATACAAATACACAAAACACTACAAACAACACAACACAGCCAGTGGAAGTTCGCACGGAGATTGGCTCAATTACCGTTGGACTTGGCGCCTACAAAGGCCTTAAAAAACCTGAACAAAAAGCAATTACCGTTACAGAACAAGAAATCGAGCAAGAATTAGAAGCTTATAGGGATCGTCACGCTAAGCTTGAACCAGTAGCAGATGGCATCGTGCAAACGGGCGACATTGTAAAAATTGATTACCAAGGATATATTGATGGCTCTCCTTTCGACGGTGGAAGTGGTAAAAACCAGGCCCTCGAAATTGGTTCTGGTGGCTTTATACTAAGCTTTGAAGAGCAGATGGTTGGTATGAAGACTAACGAAGATAAGCAAATCGAGGTGGATTTTCCTGAGAATTATCATGTAAGAAAGCTAGCTGGTTCTACCGTAACCTTCCATATAAAAGTAAATGAAATAACGCGAAAAACCCTTCCTGAGTTAAACGATGATTTGGCTAAAGCTGTAAGTTATTGTAAAACCCTCGACGAGTTGAAAGAAGATATCAAAAAGAATATAGTCTCCTATAAAGAAATGGAAGTAGGTAAGTACATAAAGGATGTATTAGTCAGTATACCTGTTAAGAACTCCCTAGTAGAAATACCTGAATCACTGATTGACATAGAAATCAAAAAAATGATTGCTGATTTAGAGCATCATGTAAAATCAAAAGGAATTACCGTTGATAAATATTTAGAAACAGCAGGAATTTCTCGTGAAGAGTTTGAAGCTCAATTTAGAACAGAGGCTGAAAAACGCGTCCAAACTCAACTCGTTTTAATGGCCATAGCTAAAACAGAAAGAATGCATGTTACTGAAGATGAAATAACTAATCAAATAAACCAGATTGCCACTATGCACAAAACAAAAGCATCAGATATACGCACACACCTGATTGACGGCGGCAATTATACAGCCTTTAAGAATGAAATTGCTATGCGTAAAGCTGTAGAATTAATCGTTCAATTTAGTGAATAGGTGCCGTTACACCAGTGAAAACCTTTTAATTAATGAAGTGACATTATCGCGTGTTTTATTTCTTTTAAATTAAAAGGTTTTTTTATTGCACCTACAAATCCGTATTCTTTATATTTAGAGAGTACCTGGTCTTCACAATAGCCACTAATAACAAAAGCTTTCACAAGGGGATTTATTTTCTTTAGTTCTTTTATTGTTTCTTTGCCACCTTTTCCACCTTGGACAGTGAGATCTAAAAATACAAATTCAACTGTACTTGAAAATTGTTCATAAATATTTACCGCCTCGTCCCCATCCCTAGCCGAGATAACTTCAAATCCTAAATCTTCTAGGGATTTTAAAAGAACTTCACGTACTTTGACCTGATCATCCATTATAATAACTTTACCTGTTTTAAAAGAACACGTCTTTTGTTGCGTTTGATGTCTAATCATTTCATTAGTTGAAAATGTGGCTTTTAGAAAAATATTGAATGTTGTTCCTTTATCTATTATAGAGTCAACAGTAATGTAACCTCCATGTTTTTTTATTATAGAAAGACTCGTAGCTAACCCTAATCCGTTACCATTAGCTTTTGTTGTAAAATAAGGGTCAAATATTTTGTCAAGAATTGTGTCTGGCATACCACACCCTTGATCAGTAATTGAAATTTTCACATATTCACCAGCTTCTATAGGCATGAATTGCTCACTTTCCTCTAATGTAATATTTTGCGCTTTTACAGTTATATAGCCACCATCAGGCATTGCTTGAGTAGCATTAATAACGATATTATTTATCACTTGATTGATTTGGCCTTCATCTATTTTAACATTATGTAAGTTGTCCTCTAGGTCCCAGCGGCACTTTATGTTTAAGCCTTTTAGTACAAATTCGCAAGAATCTAATAATAGTTCTTTTAATGAATTAGTGGTTTTTAAAATTGGGGAGCCACCTTTTGAGAATGTTAATAACTGCTGGGTTAGACGCTCTGATTGTTGAAAGCTTTTCTCAGCCTCTTCAAGATACTTAACTATTCTTGAATAATCTCCATTTAATTGTTCCAGTGTAAATTTAGCTAAAGCTACATTGCCTTTAGAAACCGTTAATAAATTGTTAAAATCATGGGCAATCCCACCAGCTAACAGCCCAACCGAATCAAGCTTATCAATAATTCGCTGTTGTTCTTCTGCATCTTTTCTATCAGTGATGTCCAATAGAGCTCCAATCACTTTCATTTCATCATTTTCGTTTTTAATCACCTTAAACTGATCATGTAAACAGCGATACTCTCCGTTGACATGTTTAACTCTATATTCAATAGTTATTATTTCGCCAATATTATAGCTTAATACAATCTTATTTTTATCTTCGCTATGTACACATTTTATCCATTCATCTATGCTTGCACCTATAAATTTATCTGGTTTATAACCAAGTACACTTTCAACATTTGGGCTTACATATGTGATAACTGGGTTGATATCATCTACTCTACATGAATAGATAATTGCCTGAGTTTGCGATACGATAGCATCTAATCTCTCATCATTTTCTCTAAGCTTTTGTTCAGCTAGTCTCAAATCAGAAATACTTTGTTTTAATGAATCTATCATTCTAGTATTTCGAAGTGCTAGAGCAACAATATCTCCTATTCTAGAGGCAAAATCACTATCACGTTTAGTGAAACCGCCTTTTTTATTAGCAAGACCAATTAAACCTACTGTTTTTTGATCAATAACAAGGGGAGCAAACAATACATTATCTACCGACATATGCCCTGCCGGCATGTATTGCATCCATTTACTACTCGCAAAATTATTATCAATTACCGCCTTGTTAGTGTGGTACGCTATCTCACGCAAACCTCTAATTGGCATCGGAAGATTAATATCTACGGTACAAGGTCTGCCACCAGAATCGAGGTAGATTACTTCATTTTCTTCACCGTCAGCTTTTAGTAGAGCCACATAACCAGATATATTACCAATTACTTTTTTGCAGCAATTAAATATTACCTTTGCCGTTGTCTGAAAATCTTGACTACCCATCAATGCTCTGGTGCTCTCAAGAATAGCATCATTTTCGTCCTTAATTAACTTCAATTCATTAATAAGTTCTTGTTTGGACTTCATTTCATCTGCAGTGCGCCCCATTTAATCCCCCACCAATAATAAAATAAGCTTTCAAATATAACTATTCGCCAAGATTTCTATAAACCCTACCAGGTAGATGAAAAATGTTCTTTAGTTACATACACAGATTAATAAGTATTTCTATTTTGACGTTATTCGCACTAATTGTTTCTGCAACAAGCACTACTAACTAGCTTCCATAATTAACAAATCAGGAGTATGATATAAACAAAAGATAGGTTGAGCAACGCTACACATGGGAGGGAATGTACGGATGTCTGTTATAAATTTTTATGTAAGTCTGATTAAAGGCAAACTCGCAGAAGCATATTCAACTAAAGGCATTGAAGGCTTTATAAAAAAAATAGAAACATGGATAGGGATTATCTTATTAGCATTCCTATTCATGTTCCTATTGAGTTCATTAGTAGTAAGTATATGGTTTGTAGCCTTTTTCCTTCTTTGCTTTCTGTTTATTACATTTCTTCTCAAAACAGATAGAATCTCATTTTTATTTTTGGGCGTACCTTATTTAATTTTACTAGCTTTAAGAGTGTTAAGTTCCTTTCAGAATGCCCACAAAGAACAGAAAAAGCAGAAAGAACAGAATGGTAAAGAATTTGATGCAGATATGCAATACTTCAAAAACCTAATGACTTTACTTATAACGATAGTTCTATTGCCTTTTGTATCAATGCTTGCCATATTTATTTGGGTTTACTTTTTATTTTATGCGATTGATTTTCTGTTTTATCTTTTGGAGATATTCTTCAATTATTTAAATTCCTTAAATTCTAAGAACTAGCAGTAATGACTAACACTTGTGCTATCTTATCAAGCTAATAGTTCATCTAAAATCAAGCGTTTCACTAACAAAAACAGCCCCATTAATTAAACAGGGCTGTCTACTAGGTTAGTACTCTACGTAATATCTTTATTAGAGAACTTGTTTATTGCTAATGCAACAAAGGCTAACATGTAAATGGCTATATAGACAAACATCCAGACGCTTGCTGGCTCTCCACTTCCTGATAGACTAGCACCTGCCATGGCTGTGCCAGCAAGTTCAGAGCCAGGAACCATGACACGTTCCATCGTACTATAAATGGTTTGGAAGGGTGATACTAGACTAATAAAAATACCCGTTCCAATAATTGAATTACTGTTCACGTACTGGCCAATCATTTCAACCATTCCACCAACGTTACCTAAAATATAGATAAAAATCACTAAGATTCCATTTGAAACGGTTTTGAAGTATACAGAACCAAACAACGTCAGGCAAACAAGTGCTGATGGAAGTAATAAATATAACAGCCAACCTTTCATCGTCTGCGTAAATGTTAAACTGGTAATCGTGCTTAGGTCAAACCAATATCCGATAAGCAATATTGAGAAGAAAAGCACACTTGCGTACAAACAAGCTAAGATAATCAAGCCCACAAGTTTCCCAAGAATATACTGATAACGGTGAATTGGGCGTGTGATAATACCTTGTATCAGTCCTGAGTCTAGCTCAGATGCAACGGCTCCTGCTGCAAGTATAATCGTTAACAAGGCAATTAACATCGAAGAGAACTGAAAACCCATCTTAGTAACCATTTGAATGGCAAACGGTCTGAACTGATCGCCCATTCCGTGGGTCGCTGACGTATTGGGAAAATAATTAAGCATAACCGTCCAAAATACCAAGTACAAAATGGTAACTATCCCCATGATCATAAATGTTTTTTTGCGGATTGCTTCTTGAAGTGTCATTATTATGATCGCTCTAATGGTAATCCCTCCCCGCCAACAATCTGCAAGAATACCGTTTCAAGGGTTTCTCTATGTGGTGTCAACTCATAAATAGTCACACCATTTGTTATAAGTTGCGAAGCGAGGACAGGTATCTGTTCGTAATCATTTAACGGAACTGTCAGGCTACCATCGGCATGCTTTTGCACTGATCCATACTCTTTATTTAACTCTGTGAGCAATGGTTCCGTAATCCCCTTCGCTCTAATTGTTAGTAGAACATTGTCCATTAGTAAATCGTCCATCCGTGCAGATTTCGCCACAGTGCCTTTATGGATAATGGTTACACTATCGCAAACCGCTTCTACTTCACTTAAAAGGTGACTATTAAGAAACACTGTCATCCCTTCATTTTTCAAAGATACAATAATATCTCTAACATCTCTACGACCGATTGGGTCTAATGCCGATGTCGGTTCATCTAGAAAGATTAGCTCAGGATTTGCGAGCAGCGCGCTGGCTAAACCAATACGCTGCTGCATACCTTTGCTATAGGAGCCAACTTTATATTTTTCCTGACCTTCAAGTCCAACTAACTTTAAGACCCTGTTAATTTGATCTTTTGGGTTTTTTATCTTGAGCATTTGCGAGTGAAAGTGTAGCAAGTCTAAGCCTGTCATCCAATCTTGATAACGAAAAAGCTCTGGAAGATAACCCATCTTGTGTCTGACAGAGACATCACCTAGTGGTTTACCGAGCACCGTTCCACTACCAGACGTCGGGAATACAAGACCTGTTAGCATTTTAATACACGTACTTTTGCCTGCTCCGTTTCGACCCAGAAAACCAAAAACCTGACCAGCCTCTACAGAAAGGTTGATGTTATCGCATGCTGTTTTATCTCCGTATTTTTTTGTTAAATCATGTGTTTCGATGATCATTAACGGACACTCCTAGCGATTTTAGCCAACTCAGCATCTGCTTTATCCGCTATCAAACTATATAAGAGCCCATTCTCAGTCCATACTAATACAGAAGCGTTATCGAATTGCTGCTCACCGTGTTGAACGATGAATTTTTCTTTCATGTCTGGCATCGCTTCAGACTTATTGTGAGGCATTATTTCTGGCATTGCGCCTGACATTGTCTCTGTGAGTGCTTTGAAATCAGATACTGTGTAAATGTAACCTTTTTTTCCACCTAAGTCGACCTCTCTTCCAAACCCGACTAATACTGGCAAATAAATATCAGCACTATCCTGCTCGATCTCAGCAAGCTGTTGACGAATATTTGTAGGTATAATCGGTAAGTTGATCATGACATCATGCAGTTCATCCTTCACAGCGTCTGGTGCATTTAAGAAGGATTTCTGTGTTGCTAGAAATAGCACTTCATCATATTTTGCAAAAGCAGTAGCCGAAGAAACCTGTGTAAACTCGACGTCTCTAATTTGATTACTAAGAAGCTTCTGGCTATTGATCATTGTCAAAAATTCATTTGAAGCGTCGACATCAATTGTAAAAGTTTTACTTGCCGATTCAACTGCAAAAAGTGTAGGCTGTTCTGAATCTAACTCGCGTGGCAATTGAAATCTGAAAGCTCCAAAATCTCTAGCATCGTTAAGTGTAGTTTTCTCTGGCTTTTGTTGTGAAACAATATTTACTAACTGTTTATGGTCAAGCTCCTGTCCTTTTAGTCCTTCTTTCATATTAGACATTGTTTGCATGCCTTCTTCAATATCAGCAAGCGTAATTCTAATTGTTTTAACATCATTAACTCGGAAAATCGATAAAAAATCAAGAGCTAACGTTTGTACAGGTTGTACAAACATAACAAGTGCCATTACAAATGCTACTAGTGTAGAAATAACGTATTTTTTATTCATATAGACCTAGACCCCTCCATACATTTTTTTATTACAGTTCTGTTATTACAGTTATTATTACATTTGTATTATTACACTTGTTTGTGTCCTTACTATGACCTCAGGGAAAGAAATTTAATTACAATGCTGTAAAATCATTCCAATGGCAAGGGTAAGGTAATAATAAAGGTAGTCCCCTGACCAACCTTACTTGTAAAGTCTATGTCTCCTCCGTGAATTTCTACAATTCTCTTTACTATAGCTAATCCAAGGCCACTTCCTTCTTGTGAATGGGATTTGTCCGCTTGATAAAATTTTTCAAAGATTCGTTCTTGGTCAACATCGCTTATTCCCATACCCTGATCTTGAATCCTGACAACGACTACGTCCGCCGTTTTCTTAGCTTGTATACTTATAGTTCCCGAATCCCTAGAGAATTTGATCGCATTGTCAATAATGTTCAACCAAATCTGCTGCGTAAGGGAATCATCTCCAGTATAATCAATTTTCTCAAGATCTATAGCAAGTTCAAGGTTCCTCTTCGTCCATTTTTCTTCAAGGAGTACAATCGCCCTGCGGATTTGTTCATCAAGGGAAAATAGCTTTCCGCTTTCAGGTATTGATTGATGGTCTAGCATTGAAAGTCGCAACATGTTTGCGCTCAAATTACTCAACCTTTTTGTTTCCTCAATAATGATAGTCGTATACACGTGGACATTTTCTTCCGATAAATTCTTATTTTGAAGCATTTCAGCGAAACCTTGTATCGAGGCCACTGGAGTTTTTAATTCGTGTGATACATTACTGATAAAATCCTTTCGCAGATATTCCATATTCCCCAGTTCTGTTGTCATCTTATTGAAGTTCTTCGCCAAAACTCCAATTTCATCATTGCTTAGATAATCTATCTTTATGGAAAAATCGCCCTTAGCCACTTCTTTAGTTGCATTACTAATTCGTATGATTGGCTCAGAAACCTTGCGAATTGCCAGATATAAAAGTGAACTCCCCAGCACAATACAAAGTATTAGGGTTGCAATCATATAGTAACGAAACAATTCATGTGCTTCAGCTATGCTCAAATTATCGTTATAGTGAACTGCCATAAAAAGGGCCGTCATAAATCCGAAGGAGATTACGCACGCCAAAAACATGATTCCGATTGCAATCACAGTGCCTTTGGCGCGAATTGAATTCGATAGATTTTTAATCATCTCTTTTCACCGCCTTATAGCCTAGTCCTCTTATAGTGACGATTTCAAACTCTGGTCGGCCATCAAGCTTTTTACGAAGTTTTTTAATGTGACTATCGACCGTGCGCTCATCAACTTCGGTATCTAGTCCCCAAATTTCTGACAGAAGTTGCTGTCTTGTAAAGATTCGCTTAGGATAACTTAACAATTTAAATAGCAACAAGAATTCTTTTTTAGGTAGCTCCATTTCGATATCTGTGCCATGGATACTTAAATTGTCATAGTCTAGCACAAGTTTGCCGACAACAATTTTATGATCATTGGCAATTTTAGCTCTACGTAATAATGCAGCAACCCTTAAAACCATCTCATTCATGTTTATTGGCTTTACCATATAATCATCTGTGCCTAGGCGAAAGCCTTTTTCCTTATCTGCAAAGCTTTCTTTAGCAGTTATCACTAGGATAGGCAAGGTATAATTAGCTTCCCTTAGGCTTTCAATTAGTTCAAACCCATCCATAAGCGGCATCATTATATCGCTAATAATTAAGTCAACATGTTGTTCATCTAAGATATCAAGGGCTTCTTGTCCGTCAAGAGCTTGTAAGACTCTATATCCAGCCTGTTCTAAACGCGCTTTCATTAACAGCGCTAAATTTTGATTATCTTCAACGACCAATATTTGAAACATAGCGAACCCACTTTCTAAAATACATTAATGTTCTTGACTCTATTTTACCTGATTAATGTGAACTGAATGTGTCCAAATCCTATTATTACCTAAAATACAAAAGCTGTCTCAAACCTTTTTCTTTGGTTTTAAGACAGCCTCATATGTAGTTGCTATAATTTAACCTCTACTGATTTAACTTTGTCTTCCATTTTCTGTTTGCGATCTCGACGATCATCGATTTTAAGTGTTGTTAAGACCCGATTAGCACCTTTTTCAAAAGGAATTTCATGCAATTGCTGTAGAACTTTGAAGATTTGCTCTAGTTCTCCTTCAAGGATTGTACTCATCGGAGTTAGTTGGTAGCGTATTGTTCCTTCATTTTCGAACTGTTTTAGCATCTTATGAACTTCAGCGACGTAGTGACTCACACTTGTCGTACCCGTTCCTATTGGCACAATTGATATTTCTGCAATTGCCATATCTAACACCCCTCGTTCAATTTGAATCTATCTACTTCTTTTCCATCAACTGTTATCTTTTCCGTAAACATTGACAATGGTCTCGCCCATATTCCCCGTTCACCATAAAGAGCTTGATAGACTACCAGTTCCTCTAAGGTTTCTGTATGCTTAGCAACATGTAAGACAAGATATTCATTGCCTTTATAATGGCGATATTTCTTTCCTACTGCCAATGTAGGATTATCCTCATCAACGTGACTTATGCTATTTGCCTTATCATCCAACTTTAGCTCAGAGGCCTGTTGCCATTTCGTTAGTTGGTCCTCTATGTCACCCATCCTTAGATAGCGATTACCTCGATAGACTTCTTTACTATTAACCAGTAACAACAGTGTAGGTGCCGCTAACACCATGAATTTACTGGCTAGGCTTGGCAATTCAGTTAATTCGACGCGGACAGCAGTCCACATTGGGAATCTTGTTTCTAAGATTGCTAGTTTTTCGTCTAAGGCACGTGAAGTGCTACATTTAGATTCCGCAACATATAAGAGTATGTTTGTTTTAGTAGATATAATTGTATCTAATTGCTCTATGTTCTTTATATGTTCCATCTTGTCCCCCGTTCTGCGAATTAGCCTACCGAGAATATCGCACGTTAATTCTATCGCACGCTAATTCTACTGAAAGATTTATTTGCCTACAGATACACCAAAAGGGCTTATGCCTCCCCAAGATTTGCCGAGCTTTTCCTCGGCTTTATAGATGGCTACAACTTTACCGATATATTGAAAATCTTTGACTATTATGTCTTCATAGCTTTTTGCTTCATTTAAGGATATTAGTCGAGCAAAACCGTTATCGTAACGAATCTTCTTGCAAACAGTGCCGTAACCTTCATCATAAGGTAAGACAAATACCCCTACTTCCCCATTTTCTGCATAGTTTTGTTTCTTGACGAGAACCACGTCGCCATCCTCAATTCCTAAATCAAGCATGCTATCACCTTTTACATAGGCGGCTGCGATACGATCACTTTTAGCAAACTCTTCTGGAATATAAACTGAATCAAAATCCCTTTCCTGGCTATACACGCACTGACCTGCTGATACATAATTGATCACAGGTACGGCATACATTGCTTGATTGCGCTCGTACTTACTTCCGTATATGACTTTTAGCTTGCTGTTGGTTACAGTGGGAATCATCAAGCAGTCTTGACTGATTTCTGAGTACTCTGGAAGATCTGCTACCTGCTTTGTAATAACCTGTCCATTATCTATTGATTTCTTTACAAACTCTATTTCATTGCCGTTTGTGCGAATCCCGTACATCACTGATGCAAGTGCACTTAGATAGCTATATAACTGGCTTTCACCTTCTGTAATGCCCCTGCTTTTGACCTCTGCTACTATGAATGGTAGCCGTTGATTTCCTATCCGATGATAGACGATTATATCTGCTATTCCTTTGCGCGTACCAAAAGATACCTCAACCTCCTGGCTAATATCTTCTAATGAATATCCATAAGTATGGACGAGTTCTGTAATTAGCCATTGGCGGACTTTCTCGTGCTCATCCTTATAATACGCATTATCCCAGAATGGACGACATTTTACACCTTCAGCTATCGAGAACAAAGAATAATCGATTTTCTCATGACTTAGAAACGGTGACGGATTATTGCTATGGGAAGATATGAATAAAAGCTCCTTCGCCCTGGTCATGCTTGTATATAAAAGCTTTAGCTTTGTTCGATTGTCTTCTATAAATTCTTCTCTATCCAATGGACTTCTTCCTACTAAACGTTCGTTAACCTCTGCAATAAACACGACTGGAAATTCAAGTCCTTTAATCGAATGCATAGTAGAAAGGGATACACTATTACGACATAGTAGGTTTCTATTGCCACTGATAATCTGAGCGTCTATACCCCATTCTGCTAGTGTTCTTTCTATTAATCGTAAAGAATCATTACGCAAACTTACGACAACAATATCTGCTGGATGATAGTTTTGCTCCTCTAGTAGATATCTGATCTTCTTTGCAATATAGTTCCTTTCTTCATAGCTATAATCATGTTTATGCTCACCCATATGCCAATGATTGAAGTGGTTCATTACAGGCTTTGCACCGTGACGCAATGAAAATTCAGGATTGATGAAATCCTCTTCCTTCGTTATTTCAACATCTTGACGTAATACTTCCGCTGCTGCTTGCGCAATTTCTACCGTATTACGATAATTCTTTCTTAAAATATAGGAGTGTCCTACTGCCTCTAGTCCAACTTCCTTCCAGCGATATTGGTTCTTGTAAATCCTCTGAGCAACATCACAAATGATAATTAAATTGCTGCCTTCACTTTCCTGATCCCACATATTCACTAGAAAATTCATTTGCACTTTGGACAAATCCTGTGCCTCATCGATAATCATGTGTTTAAATTCCGGTTGGTATGTACCTTTTTGCATACTAGCCAATTGTAGCTTTAGTGCTTTTTTATAATATAACGGATAATCAACAATCCCCCGTTGTTTTAGTAAACGCAAATAGTCAATATACATCTCCCAGATGATTCTTCTTGATTGTTCCTGTAAATTCCTAACTTTAGATCCGCTACGGGTAATCGATAAATACTCTTCCAATTCCTGCTTTAACTCTTCGTTAATATCTCCAGGAACCGAATGACATATATTAGACTGGATAAAATCGAACTCTTCTATGACAAAGTCAATATCTTGCTGAAAAATAATAGAGTCCTTGTGCTTTTCTTTATAATCAATGTAAATCGGTTTTACTAATTCTTTTCGATTTTCATTCGTGATTCGGTTATGTATCTTTTCACGCTGAAAAAACTCTTTGAACACGTCAAATATGACCTTGGGCTCAAAACGCTCAACGCCAATAATTTCTTTTTCTTCTAACAAATGATTCATATATTTCGTTAAGGAATTTGTATATCCAAGGATAACAGCACGTTCCTCAAACATCATGAAGTCCAGTAGTAGTCTAGCAAATCGTTCAACAGCAACTGTCGTTTTGCCGCTTCCCGCTACACCTTTAATAATCATTAAGCCCTGAGGTTTAATGTTTATAATGCGTTTTTGATCGTCATTTAAAATTACCTGTCTCACAAGTAGACCTCCAATAGAGCCTTACATATTACTACGTAAACATATATGAGACATTTCGACATTGTTTTCCCATATCCTGCTATATAATTCTTGATTGTGCTATTTGTATCATTTTATTCCCAACTTTTCCAAACATCTGGCTCATAACCCACCGTTGCTTTTTTACCATTACGGACAATCGGTGTTTTATAAATCTTTGGATTCTTAAATAGAAGTTCCTCCCGAACACTACTGCCACGAATATGTTGCAGATTTAATTGCTTGTACTCTTTTGCCTTATCGTTAATTAGGTTATTCAAACCTACAGCATTTTTCACACTTTCAAATTCACCTTTACTAAGCCTATATCTATATACATCTATCAATTGATACTTGATTTTTCGTTCTTTAAAATAACGCTCCGCTTTCTTTGTGTCAAAACATTTCGTTGCTCCGTAAATCTGAATATTCATTATAGCGTGCTCCTTCCTCCTAGGTTACAGTACTTCCTTAACTCTGCCGACTACTCCGCTCTCTAGCATTACTTTAATACCATGTGGATGGTTAGCTGATTTCGTGAGAATCTTCATAACAACACCTTCAGTTAATTTTCCCGTTCTTTGATCTTGTTTTTGGACGACTTTTACTTTTGATCCAATTTGTATATTTGTTCGTTCCATTCGACATCACCTACATATTGTTTTTCTATAATAGAATTTAATGCTATTATAATCGTATTATCGATTAAATTCTATTAGGAGCGGTCAATTTGCGAAGTAAAAAGATGCAATTAACTGTTAGGGACGGACAAAAACTACATATGAATATCTGGGACGATGTCGAACAGCCTCGGGCTATCATTCTTATTCTTCACGGTATGGCTGAACACTCAACACGTTATGAAAATTTCGCTAACTACTTGAACCATCACAAATATATGGTAGTTGCTTACGACCATCGAGGTCACGGACAAACCGCAGGTAGTGTAGAGCAGCTTGGATATATAGGTAGAGATGGATTCAATAAAATTGTTGATGATGTGTATGATGTTTTATACTGGGCAAAACAAACATATCGTTTCCCAGTTTTCTTATTTGCTCATAGTTTTGGCTCCTTTGTTGCTCAGGAATTTTTATTACGACATGTACATCAATTAGCAGGGGTTATGCTTTGTGGCTCTGCAGCCCGAAATGGACTCGACGTTCAAGCTGGCATGCTACTAGCTAAGCTAGAGATGCGCTTATTTGGCGACAAAAAAAAGAGCCGATTACTCGACACGTTGAGCTTTGCTGGGTATAATCGCAAGATTGAAAATCCTACATCTCGATTTGACTGGCTCACAACTGACAAAAGTCAGGTAAAACGTTATGAGGAAGACCCATTTTGTGGAACTACATTTACGACTGGGTTCTATGCGTATTTCTTCGAAGGACTTACAAGACTGTATGACCCTAACCGCCTGCAAACTATACCTAAGTCCTTACCAATGTTTATACTAGCTGGAAAAGATGATCCTGTAGGTGGTTACGGTTTTATGGTAGAGAAGTTGTACCACATGTATCAGCCTTATTTGCGTGATCTTAAGATGAAACTATATGATGATATGCGTCATGAGTTGATTAACGAACGCCATCGTGGGCGTGTATATGCTGATATCACGAATTGGCTACAATCTAAATTGTAACTTTGCTGTTGGTAATCTTCGGATTATACCGCAGAATTAAATTATCCAGATTTTTTTCTTTCTTCCCAAAGCTTTGTCCGTTCTTCAAAGCTTACTTCTCTGTGTACTTGATGCAGCATCCAAATATACCCGAAGGAATCGCTGAACATTGCATTAGATACGCCAAAATCAGTTATTTCTGTCACCGGCTGTACTTCTGTACAACCAGCTTCTATGGCATTAGCATAAGTTTCTGCAATGTCTGGTACCATGATATTAAACCATATTGTCTTTGGATCATCAGGCTTAGGGGCTATCATCTCAAGCTGATGATTTTCATCTAGCATATGAAATTTTACGCCATATAAAGAAAAAACAACTTCATTCTCGCCTTTTGAAAAATCAGTAACTTCAATACGCTCAATATCAAAGATTTTTTCGTATTGTTCTAATGCTTTTAGGCTATCTGATACAATCATATCAATCTCTACACCAACCATTTTATACAACTCCTTGTCTATATTTTAGCAAATTATACCACGGTCTAACCCAGATTTCCTTTAATTAGATGTCAATTATAGTCCATCAGTGATTTTTTCTAAAAGCTGCTGATATCCGTTAAACTGATTATGAATCAGTCTGAGAGTAAATTGTCCAACATACCTTTAGTGTTATTCATGAAGCTCTTCATTACTTGGTGATGTTCAGTCTCTTCATAGCTTATTGTAGCATAACCATCCTCAACATTATAAATTGTTGCATGGGGATAAGATATTACTATTGGTGAGTGGGTTGCTATTATAAACTGTGAGTCGTTCTTCACTAACTCATGAATTCTTGCAACAAGTGCCATCTGCCTAGTTGGCGATAAAGCAGCTTCTGGCTCATCCAATATATATAGTCCATTCCCGTGAAATCGATTCAATAATAATGCCATAAAAGACTCTCCGTGAGATTGCTGATGAAGAGATGCTCCTCCGTAGTGCCCTGTTACACCTATATCATCAATATTTGTAGCTAAATTGTAAAAACTTTCAGCTCTAAGAAAGTATCCATCTTTCGCTAATACCATACCTTTAGCTAAGCGAAGATAATTAGATAACTTTGAATGCGTGTCATTTGTAGTAAAGTTAAAATTCTTACTCCCGCCTTCAGGATTAAATCCGTAATTTATTGCTATTGCTTCAAGAAGTGTAGATTTACCACTACCATTTTCACCTAATAAAAAAGTTACATTAGGGTGAAAATCAAGTCTAGGTAGTTCTTTTACAGCCTTTAATGAAAACGGGTATTCATTACTTATACTTTCATCTATCTTCTTTAACTCTACCGATCTAATGTATTGAAACATTCCTTTTTCTAGCATAATCTTTCTCCTCAATCTTCATAATTAGTAACTAGTCATTTCTTAGTGATATAATCATCCTAAGGAGATGAAGCTAAATGTTTGATATATATAAACTGCCTGATAGTCACGAGCAACGTGTATGTAATTACGCTTTAGTTATGTTTGATAGTTTGTCTTCCCACCCTGTTTTCAGAGATGGTATTAATGGAGAGCAGCAGTTGCAACAGAAGCGCGAACTACTAAAAGAAAGCGCTTATTACCATGATATAGGACATTCTATCAGCGAAAAGAAACATGACCTACATACTATGAATCTCATTTTAACTGATTCCTACTTTGATAACATTCCTGAGCCAAAGAGAACTATGCTTGCACTAATAGCTGGCGGGCATCGCAAGAAACTCCATCATCCCATAGAAAATATTTCACCTAGCAATCAACAAATTGTTAGACAATTGGCTGCTATTCTAAGATTGGCAGACGCTATAGATTATACGCGTCAACGTGATATTTCTGTCCACGGCTGTCGGTATGACACTAAGAATTTTATCATCAATATAAGCAATAACTTATCTATAATTGCCCGTGAGCGAGTGCAGAAAAAATCAGGTTTGTTTCAGGAGGTTTTTCTGTTAAGGGTTAAGTTAGAAAATACAATATAATTGTGCTAACTAGCACTTTATCGTCTTCTTCATGGCAAGCAGAAAACCATAAATGCTATGATAGCACCGAATACAATAATGCTAATAATATTTTCGATCATATGCAAATACCTTCAGTTGCCATATTCGCTATTAATTTCTTGTGTACTTCTTCTCTGCCTTCTTGCCGACCTTCTTCCCTTATCCATTGCTCAATTTTAGATTAGCAAATACATCGTTGGTGTTTGAATACCTCGCTCATACCCATACCGAACTAGCATGTCTAACGTTTTAAATATTTCCTGGGGAATACCATTATCCGTTCTAGCAATCCTATCCGCTTCCATCTTCTGAATGCCATTCGCTAACAAATAAGCAACTCTTTAATATTGCTATACACTTCCTAAATGGTCTAATTGCATACAAATCCTCCATTCTCGCATGATATGTATATTATACAAGTGCTTTATGACGACTATTTGTCAGGGAAAACACGTTCGGCTAAATATTATTGTTATTATTGGCTATCAATGTAAAAATCCCTTCTTGAGAGTAAAAAAAGAATGCACAAAAAGTGCACCTCATCTTAAATAGTTAAATCCTTTCAAAGATTGCTTCTATGGCACTAATACTACTTTCTCCACTTGATTCCCGATATCCATCATGCTCATCTATTGACGGTTCAAAAAACGACTCAACAACACTATCAACTTCAAGTGAATTTATATCAAATTTAATAGAATCCAAATCTATATTTTTCAGAAGAGATTCAGGTAAATCACTAATAAATTCATATATTTCTTCTAAAATTTCTGCCTCTATCATTTGCTCTAAAGAGCTTGCTATATCCTCTTTAATTTGTGCATAATCATATCCATATTCATGCTCATTGTCTTCTTTAAACTCCTGTGCAAGTTGCCCTATTTCAAAACTATCACAGTATGATGGGATATCACAATTCTCTCCGTATTCATTAATAGCTGTTATTAGAATATCAGAACATAGTTTTACAAACTTACTCATAAACACACTATCAAAATCCCATGTTTGTAATATCAGTTCGTAAATCGACCTTATAGTAGCAACTTGATTTTCTAATTCCATATCTACTAATATACTTTTCACTAGTCCTAAATCACATATGAGATTAGAGATATCATAAAATGAACATAGTGGGTCAGAGCATAATGCCTCTACTATATCACTTTTAGAATACAACTTTTCTAACGACTCATTAATACCATTTCTTAGATAATCCTCAATCAAGTCTATATATATTTCATTTTCAATTTCATAAAAACAAACATTAGATACTATAAAATGGCTTTTTAGTTCTTGGGTCAAAAAAGACATATTTACTATTGTGCCTGTAGTTAAATATCCTCTTAGTACTTGTATATATCCCTCATTTGAATAGCATCGGGTTAATTGCTCATGATAAACAATAGACTGTCTAACCGAATCCAGTTCTAAATCATTACTAAAAAAAATCGACCGTAAAAAGTCATTAACAGATGGATTTATAACTCCTATCTGTCTAATCCCATTTTTATCCGTGATTTGTAACATAGAACCGTTGAGACGATTTAGAACTATTTCAAAATTATTAAGGGTATGATCTATGCCATTCATTTGACTTAATCTATTATTGAAGCACTGTTTAATTACATCATAATCTATATGTGTATCTGTTATTGAATAAAGTGTAGTCATGAAAACTCTATCAATAGCTTCTAATCTACTATAATATTCATTTTTCCAGATGCTATTAGGATTATCTAGACTATCTTTTATAAAACTATAATATTGATCTGGTGGTATTTCTCTGTATTGGGTTGTTATATATTCAATAATCCGAGGAGTATAATTTTGATGTTTAACGACATCTAAATACCTTTTTTCCTGCTTTATTTCTTCGTAATAGCTATTAGGAATTTTGTTATAGATTAAATGATTGTAGAATATTTTTGCTTTTTCAAGATCACTAATAAGATCCATATCAATCGTATGGACTTTAACCTTTTCCCCTTTTATAAACATCTTCAACTCGTCAGATCGCTCTTTAGCTTCATTATATATCGTTATACGAGAGTTAAGTATTAGTATTTTGTTGGGATTGATTTTAATATATTTAGCAAGATATAATAATTCCGTTTCCTGCGAGTCTTTCATATTGAAGTAATGTTGGCCAAAACAATCATCCAATAATACTACTTCTTTACACTCAGCAGCTGCTGACAGTGATTTTTTCAAATCCGAAATACTGCCATTCGTTGTATATCGTATTCTATATCCTTGAGTAGCAAAATACAGAACTAGCATTTTAGATGTTATTGTCTTCCCTACACCTGGGGCGCCTATCATCATTATTATTCGATTTTTTTCTAAACAGTCCAAGCATTCATCATATGCAGTAGTCTGAACAAAAAAATTACTTTCTTCGTTAATATCACTAAATAAAACTTCACAGTCTATAAATATGTTCTGATTATATATTTCTGATAAAATGTTTGAAGCATATAGCCAAAGTTTATAATGCTTTCTAACAATTTCATTATTTTCTGGTTTCGATAAGAATTCATCAATTTCTTTTAATGTTATGATATTTCTATCCGAGTCCATATAATCAGAAAACATATGAAATATTTCGCGCACATTGGGACTCGTTAGGTTTATACCGCAGCATAGGTAATAGTGTTTGGGGTTAAGCTTTTTCACTTTTTCTATTTCTTTTTTCAATGTGTTTCTTAAGTCCGAATATTTACTATTGATATAATGCTTCACTTGGACAATTATATTATGTGTTACGCAATTATCTGTTAAATCAATACCCCCATCACGCCCTGGGGCAAATATTCTTAACTGGGTATGTAATTTCTTTTCCATTATGTCTTTACACAATTCCTCAAATTCAACATCATTTAGATTATGGTAATTGTACACTGAAATTACCTCCTTAATACCCAGTAAGATTAAAAACTAATATTTACTTAAATGTAATTTACAATATGTGCAACTATTCCACACCCAAAGCCTTAAACACAGCATCCTCTGGATTTTGATAATAATATAAACCCTAACTAGTGGATAAGTTTGATGCTTTTTCTATAAAAAGATTTTTTTACCTACAAATGTAAATCTGTAGGTTTATTATCACTTGAGGAATTTATTTCAGATTCTAACCAAACTTATCAAGTATTTAGCTATTTACCACTCTATCAATCTTTTAATTCATTACCCTTAATATAATATTTCAACAGCCCACTTGCGCTACTTTTATTATCTTTCAAACACTCAGTATCACCAAATATCCAGAAATGGTCTTTGGCACGTGAAACGGCGACATTCATTAGACTTTTATTGTTATCGATGAAAAAACACCCGTCCAACTCCCCGTATACAGTTGACATAATTATGATTTTCTTTTCCCCACCTTGGAAAGTATGGACAGTTCCAATTTCGATATGTTTTGCATGCTTTGCTAAATGATTTTTAACCTCGGCTTGTAGACAATGAACTTGGGCTTTAAACGGAGTAATAATTCCTACTAGGTTTTTTAAATCATTTTCATTATACGCTGTTTTCAAAGCTTCAAAATTCTCCATTAACCAAATTGCAATTTCTTTTGCTTCCTCTCGATTGTATCTACTACTACCTTTTTTACTTGATTGTTTGGAATCTATTTGTCTAAAGCCCATTTGAGGTAGCGCTTTAATAGCCGCTTTTTCATCTTGTCTCCCCGAGCCTCTTTTAGGTTCTAGTCTTCCTTTATATACCAACTGATTACAATACGCTATTATCTCATCATAGCAACGACGATGTTCACTTAAAAAAAGTCCTTTTTCTCCGTATTTTTCGTATTTGCACGATGATGCTGCGACCTGCATAACACTGGAACTGGAGCTATTTAGTCCCGTCACATCAAGAAGTTCGAATTCACTTTCTTTTTGAATAACGCGATTTGATATAGCTAGCGCTTTATCTAATGCTCGATTGACGCTCCATACTGGTTCAATCTGGTTTATATCACCAACAACCACTGCTTTCTTAGCCAATGAAAAGGAACATGCTGCAATTTCTGGAGATACTTGGCCCGCTTCATCTACGATCAACAGGTCGATAAAATTATACATATAGAAACTCTTTTGGTCTCCATAAGCTTGAAATTGACTTGGCAGTACGAAAAACGTCATGACTAGACAAGGAGTTATCATAGATAGTCTTGTGTAAAACTGTTGCAGCACATTCTCATAATTCTTGCCTTTTTGCTTTTCTGTTAAAGCATATTCACCGTTAACCCATCTGCATTCAAAATAGTGAACCGCAAGCCAAAACTCCGTATATCTTATACTAGTATCGAGCAAATGATTTATTGTATTTAAGTCCAGCTTATATTTATTCACATCATTCGCATGTACTATTACCTTATGTCTATTTAAAGTTTCTATTTCTCTATCGTATTTGTCTTTAACACTAATAAGCCTATCTCTTTTCTCTTTTGTTAAAGATAGTTTTTTCAATTTAGCAGTTATCAACTGGCTATAACGCTCTAAAATTTGTTCGAAGTCCATATTTTCCGTAATATAATCTTGCTCTTGTTCATTAATATGAAGACGAAATTCCAATTCTATTTTCTTAGAAAACATTCTTATGAATTTTAAGATTCTATAGATAAAGGGAATCTTATAGTAACATTTTTTCCATTCATCAACTCGTTGTCGATAACTAGATATTTCAGCTCTTAGTGCTTCTGTCTTTTCTTCTAATTGTATTATATATTTATCAATTGGTTGTCCATTTAACTGAAATCTATCGGCTTCTTGAACGATATATAGTAATGACTTTTTACAATTATCAAGTGTAACCAGTTCTTCATGGAGCCTATTTTGACATGCATAAACATCATTGAAATCACTATCAAAATACTCACTGCATTCCTTTATTAGATTAACTTTTGAGTTTGTTAGATTCCCCTCATTATCTACATTTTCTACGAAATATTCACCTTTCTGATTGGTAAATTGGTAATTATTATTTATTCCCTTCTTCGCTTGGGATACAGAGGGGAAATAGGTTGCAAAACTGTCCACGTTAGTAATCCATCTGTTTTCCAGATTAAACATTCCAGTATTATCTATCTTTCCAAAAGAATCTATTATGTTCGTAACTGCCTGATTATTCGTTGATGTAGCGACTATTATTGGCGGTTTATCTTTATTTATAGCTCTTTTTACGAACATATCGGCAACTATTGATTGTAGTAACGTCGTTTTCCCTGTCCCTGGTGGGCCATTAATTGCTAGTATTTCGCCTTCTTCCATGATGTTAAAATGGTTTATGGCTTCTCTCTGTGAGCACGACAAAGGATATTCCCCACCCATTTGACCAACATGCAATTTCATAGCTTCTATATCATCGTTAATTAGTGGTACTGTTTCTTCTAACTTGGTTAACATAAACTTTTCATAAAGCTTTTTTTCACTGTGATTGTTGGATATATGATTGTACAATTTCATGATATGGTATGTTGAATTTATCGACTTATCAATGAAGATATATACGTTTTTATCGAGTTCAAGATTTGATTCCTGAGTATCTAGACTGCGCACTTCATTATTCTCAAAAGCTGATTCAGCAACAAATTCATATAATTTTTTTGTAAACACGATATAGCTTTTCCATGAATTAATTTTGCTGATTTCAGCTACATGATTACTCATAAACGAATCTACACTCTCTGCTTTACCTATTGCTAATTTAGGTTCAATCATTGGTTCTAAATACTCTCTCGGAAACCATGGTAGCTTTTTGTCACTCACATTACATGATAATTTCCCATCATGATTCAAAATAGCAGGAATAAAATATATGCCAGTAAGTTCTTCTATTTCATCCTTTGCTTTTTCATTAGCCTCAAAGATTGTTTTTATAGTTTTGGCACAAAGTATAATGTTTAGGTGTGATTTTTCATTAGGGACTTTTTTTCCGTTAGCTTCTTCTTTTTTGTTTATATCTTGAAAAATAGTAGCGCATATAGGAGAATCTATTTCCCCTTCTATTAATGATTCCATATTAGTCTGATAAAAATCATCAATTTTAAAGTCGATTCCTATGTTCGCTTGTGCAGCTACAGCGCTACGGAAATATTTTGTCATCATATCTGTTGTATTGACCATGCTACTCTCCTATTCACCTGGATTTCTATGAGATTAAACCAAGTTCCCTCTTAACTTTTCTGGCTCTTCTTGGCTTAGTTGATGGTCGCCATGGTTTTTACCTCCAAATATGTCTTTCTTTATGTATATTCGCCACAAATTCCATAAATCCTACTAGGTGGTTAATCTTGCTATTCAATGCTCTCTGTTTTGCTGTGATTTTTTGATTTTTGAAACATTCCCCAGGTAAAATCCGTATATAGCATTGATAGCAACATACATACTATCAATACATAACTTACGGAGGTTTTAAATTATGAAAAAGAAAACATTTATCACAGCGACCTTAACTGCAATGTTGGCAGTAAGCTCGCCACTATATGCAGGGGCTACACTTACTCAAATAGCGTTGCCAATCTCACAACCAAGCACTGAAAATACAGAACAGCAACAAATATCAATATCTCATATTTACGAGACTAAAGCTGAGGCGCTAGCTATTAATATTGATGGCGAACAAATTATTAGCTTACTAGTAAAAGAGCTAGGTAACTATGAAAGTGAAATTCTGTTCAAAGTATTTGAGGATACAATCTTTGTCGACAATGAACAAGGAATTCCTGCTAATCCAAGGGAAATATCTGAAGGTGACATAATATATATCTATGGTTCATCAGCAATGACGCGCAGTCTGCCACCGCAATCAAATACCTTTGTTGTGTTAACAAACCTAGATAAGAAGTCGCCTGCTCGTTTCATTGAAGCAAAAGAAGTGACTATTGATGACAAAGGCAATGCTTTTGTCATTGATGCAGCTGGCAATTACAACATTCATATCGAAGACGAGACTCCTATTATACCTTATAAAACCCGCCAATTCGTACATATCTCTGATATCGTTAATGACAGTAGGATTCTTGTATGGTCAGAGATTATGGCTTTGAGTCATCCTGCTATGGTTCCTGCAAATAAAGTTATGCTGTTGCCAGATAAGTCCGAAGCACAGGAAGTTCTCACAGACTCAATTATTATATCCACTAAAGCTGGAGTGTTTTCAATTAACGGGCAGGAAGTTCATCCTTTAACTGGCGAAACTATGTTTAAAAATGACGATGGTGTCTTAATGGTGCCAGTGCGCTCGATTGCTGAGAGCTTTGGATTTGATGTGGAATGGAAGCAAGAAAGCCTTAGTGTAAGTCTGTTTCGCGGTGCTCAGACTGGTACACTAACAATCGACAGTAAAAGCTATGGCAAACAGAAAATGCTCGTACATCTTGATACCGCACCATTGATTGTCAATAATCGGACGCATGTGCCTGTTGATTTTTTACGCGAAGTATTAAATGTTGATGTTACAATTAACGATAGTGAGGTGTAGTACTAACCCCCATGTATGTTATAATGGTGAAGATTTAAAGGTTCAAAATAAGTACATACTGAAGTTGTGTGCAAATTATTAGGGGGACATAATTCAATGGGTGTTAAGTTAGAAAAAATAGGACCAAACAGAGTGAAGTTGGAGATTGAGGCTAGTGCAGAGCTAGTCAATAAAGGTTTAGACTTCGCCCTCACCAAAGGGATCGGAGAAGACGCATTGCTCAATGAAGCACTTAATCATATTATACCTGAAGTATATGAAGCTGCAGTGCAAGAAACTGGTATTACTCCAATATCGAAAGCAGACATATTCATTATTGAAGCTGCTAAGGATCAGCCTTTACGTTTTTCTGCTGAGGTATTTATTAAGCCTGAAATTAAACTTGGAAAATATAAAGGTCTAGAGACAACAAAAGATAAGGCATTAACAGTAACAGACGCTGAAATTGAGAAAGAGTTATTAAGATATAGACAAGGTAATGCAAAGACTGAAGTGGTTGAAGATGGAGAAGTCCTAACAGGCGATATTGTTAAAATAGACTTTGAAGGCTTTAAAGACGGGGTCGCATTTGCTGGCGGATCTTCTGAAAACTATTCATTAGAGATTGGTTCTGGGAGTTTTATTCCTGGTTTTGAGGAACAGGTTATAGGAATGAAGCTGAACGAAGAGAAGGATATTGAGGTTGTTTTTCCAGAAAACTATCATGCTGAGGACTTAGCTGGTGCACCTGTTACTTTCAAGGTGAGAGTGAATGAAATTACACGCAAACAGATTGCTGAACTCGATGATGAATTCGCAAAAACTATTAGTGATTTCAACACAATAGCTGAATTAAAAGAAGACGTTAGAAAAGTATTATTGGCAAGAAAAGAAGCTACTGCGAATAAGTACAAGCGAGAACAACTCGTTAAACAAGCAGTGAATAATGCTACTTTCGAACTCGATGAACAGATGATTGATGCAGAAGTTAAAAGAATGGTTCGCGACTTCGAAAACCAAGCAAAAGCTCATGGCACTACACTTGAGGGCTATCTTGAACAAACGAATCAGACCTTAGAAAGTTTTGAGACACAATTTAGAGACGAAGCTCAGAATCGACTTGAATCTCATCTTGTATTGCAAGAGATAGCAAGTGTAGAAAATATAGAAGTTACAGAAGACGAGATAAACAATGAAGTGCTCGTGATTGCTAAAACATATAATAAACAACCTGAGGAAATTCAAGCATTACTTGAAAACAAAGACAATGCCAATTCTCTGAAAAGCGAATTAGCTATGCGTAAAGCCGAAGCGCTTCTCGTTGAACATAGTGAAAGCAAATAAAAAAATCCCCTTCTGGGGATTTTTTATATAAGCCTCAAGGTCGTCTCTAATTACCTTGGTGGCAAGTTTTTCTTTATTATTTGATAAACTTGTTCCCGTACAAATGGCTTGGAGATATAGTCGTTCATACCAATCTCTAAGCATTTTTCTTTATCTCCTTCCATGACGTTAGCTGTCATGGCGATGATTGGAATAAGAGCTAGTTCTGGCTTTGAAGTACTAAGCCTTCTTATCCGTTTCGTTGTCTCTATCCCATCCATTACTGGCATTTGGATATCCATAAGAATAAGATCAAAGCTTTCTGTCTCTAGCATATCAAGTGCTTGTTTCCCATTTTCTGCAATAGACACCTGCCAGCCCATTTTTTCTAAGACGACTTTCGCTAATCGTTGATTCATTTTCTTGTCTTCCACTAAGAGGATTGATGCTGGCTGCTCATTATATTGTAAATCTGGGTCCTGAGTCTTCTGAACATCTGTGCCTTGACTAGACTTGATATTTAAATCAGATTCTGGCGCAGTTGTCTTCTGAAATTCGAGCGTAAAGTAGAAGGTACTCCCCTGGCCTACTTCAGTTATGACTTCAATCTGCCCACCCATCATATTAATGAGTTTTTGCGATATGGCTAGTCCAAGACCTGTTCCTTCATATTTCCTCGCTAAGGAGCTATCCACCTGACTAAAGCTTTGGAACAGGTTGTCTATTTTATTAGCAGGGATTCCAATGCCTGTGTCTTGAACACTAATTTTTATTCTAGCATTTTGATTATCTTGCTCCAAAATTTCAGTAGAAACGGTAATGCTTCCCTGGTCAGTAAACTTAATTGCGTTGCCAATCAAGTTAATTAGTACCTGCTGCAAGCGAGCTTTGTCCCCTATGAGCCACTCTGGTATTTGTTGATCATGTATTGTGATGACCTCGATATTATATTCTCTAATCGTAAAGGAATGTATCTTAACCACCTGATCAATAGCTGCTTGCAGCGAAAACGGTGCTTTGTTTAACGTCAGACGTCCCGCTTCCATCTTCGAGTAGTCTAAGATTTGATTGATTACGCTAAGTAACATCTTTGCTGATTCGTTAACCATTGTGACATATTCCCGATTTTCTGATTTTAAGTCTGATTCCAGTACGAGCTCTGACATACCAATAATAACATTCATCGGCGAACGAATTTCATGACTCATGTTAGCTAAGAATTCAGATTTAGCTTCTAGTGCATTTTGTAACTCAGCTGTTCGATTCTGAACTTCACTTTCTAGATGGGATACTAATCCTGTTAATTGTATGCCCATGAGGTTGAATGATTTGGTTAATTCAGCAATTTCGTCGAGGCCTTCGTCTACCTTAATTTTGGAGAATTCACCATTCGCTAGTTTTTTGGCAGCTTCATTCAGTTCGATAATTGGTTTGGTTGTCCGATTAGAGAACCAAAAAGCAAATCCAATGAAAACCCCAATAAACAATGCAATCTGTAATAGCACACGACTCACCGTATAATTCATTTGTTGGAGAAAATCGTCCCCAGCTAACGCTATATATATATCCCAATTGAGTCCATACTCTTGGAATTCACCTTTGTTAATCAGGTATGTATTATCTAATATTTTCACATATGGGCTTCTAGCATCAAAAGACTCCTCTGGCAATTGACATATATGTCGAATAATTTCACTGTTTGATTCTGCTGCCTTAATTAGCACAGAGGTGTTATCTACAACACGGAATATGCTATCCTCGGTCGATGTCGCTATAACCTTTCCGTTTTGATCAACAATAAATACACATCCATTGGTGCCAATCGGTAGCTCACGTAAAGTCTCCCCTAACCAGGTAAGTAATAAATCAACACCAAAGACTCCTACTAGTTCATCATTATTATATATGGGCATACTTGCGGTGATTGTTGGCTCTTGAAATACAAAATGGCTGTATATGTCACTATATACTGGGCCTTTTGATTCTTTTGCTTTCATATACCAAGGTCTGACACGCGGGTCGAAATTCTCAAAACGTGCAACCAATTCTTCGCCGTCGCCTAGTTCCGATATGCTATAGTATTCGGAAGCTTGTCCTGTTTGTTGGTTGTTCCTAACAACTTCTATTTCTCCAGTGGTCATTCTTCTCGCACCATAAAATTGGCCGTCTTCTAAGCCTATAAACGTCATAGCTGCATTGGGCAAGCTCTCTAAGGCTGTAACAAAATAGCGCTCACGGGAAGTCTGCTCATGCAAAAGCAATTGCCCACGATACCAAGATTGGCTATGGGTCCTATTCAAGCGATTGGCTTCTGAAAGCTTAGAGGTTAGTTCATTATCAACAAGATCAAAGATGGTTTCTCGTAATTCAACTATAACATCATCTACTGCTTCCCGACTTCCTTGTAGAACAATCATAGTCAAAAATGAGCCCGCTAGTAAAAAGGGGGCAATAAAAGTCACAATAAATGCAGTACGAATTGATCGGAAGCGAATCTTACTACGTAACCTGTGTAAAAATAATTCTCCCATTGCCTACCTCCCCAAAGCCAAAGATTTCCTCATATCTAATCATAGTATCCTTTTTCTTGAAAATTCTATCAATAGTTAAATACTCCTCTTTTTCGAGAAAATAATTAGGAAATATTCCACATGATAACTTGGTTCTACAGCCAATGATTGTTATCGACTAAAAAAGTTTATTATAATGTCTTCTAGGTCCGATAGCTTGTTTGCTTTTGCTATATAGATGTCCGATTCCTGGTAGTCAGGTAGGTATTGCTTTTCTAGAATGATTATGCTGATCTTTGTTTGTGTGTGAGGCTGTAGTGCGTGATGTGGCAGGTTAATAATGGCTCTAATAACGCAAATATCTTGCAACCAATTGCGCAGAGGCTCTGTCTTTGATGAGTAAAGTAAAGTTTCAGGTACAAAGCTTATGATTCCTTCCCCAGGAAATAGCTTACTTGCTAGCGAATATAAATGGTATTCAATCTGATCGAAGTGCTTACGTCTGCCAAGTATTTTGATAAAGTTATCCAGGCGTTGCTTGTCCTGATCTAAGAGCTGTTCGGTTTTTATTTTCTTAGGTGATAGCATAAGGATGGAGCTTGTTTCTACTTGTTTCCAATTGGAATAGGATTCGTAATATATCCTAGCTGCCTATTGACCTGTTGGTTTTAGAGTAAGCATCTCATTATAGGTGACTATTAGTTTTTCTACAAAACTGTGCTCGTCAGATTGGACTGGAGCTACTTCAGTGGCAAAATAGTCTTCGATGGCCCGCTGTAGTGTTAATCGATATGTTTGGTCGCTATCTGAAAGCTCATCTTTGTATAGTTCTTTTACGGCTTCGAGAGCTATTTCTTCCCATCGGGAAAAATCTGACCATTGTCCAGGATTTGCTTCGATTCCCTTATGATTGATATACCAACGCACGAGAAATACGAGTTGAGTTTGAATGAAGTTTGTTGTTATTTTCATTCTTGTCATTTCTTATTCGGTGATTTTGGTTGGCTCATAATAATAAGGGCTGCAAATACAGATAGCATTATTGTAAATACATATATCACTTGAAAAACCTCCTTTGTTTATACAGACGGTATCGAAATTCCATTAAGAAACACTTCCTTTATGTCATATATGACCTGCATTTTATATATTTCTTCACATCAAATTTGCGCTTACATCCTGATTCATTCATGTAGCGAATCTTGCCAAAGACGCGTCGTTCTTTCCACGCTCGATCGTGAACTCCGCCAATACTCCACGCAATACCTGTATATCCGTTTGGATCTCGACCATCTAATGCGTATCATGGGTTTCTGCCTGTTCGAACTCTGTTAGTGTGTATATATAATCCCGTTCATCTGTCCTATGTTCGTTTAATGTTTTTTGGGCCCAAGGATGGAAGCCTGTGAAAGAGTCGTAATCTTTGTTGTAGTAGCAGTAGTTTCTGATAACTCTTTGCGCACAATCAATTCTTCTAGGAATGCATCTTTATTATCTTCACTGGCATCACTATGCAGCACTTTCCATGCGACGCGCTGCGCTGATAGTTGTCCAAAGTGCAAGTATGGTGATAGGTTAGATTGTGCATCTGCTGTTGGGCGTTACGCCGTTGATTGTAATATTGCAATTTGTTGTTAATAAAGTTATCTAGTTCCTGCATAGCCGAATTAAGATATTGAAGTCTTTCTCCGTATGAATTTGGCTGCAGCTTAGGAAAATCTGTTAGATAAAGTGATAGTAGTCGGTGAATCTTAGGCCTGATAGTGTATGCGCCATATTCTTGCTTGTTTGAAGCAATCCAACAAGGTATTACGTTATGTGCATCTACTTCTATGATTGGAACATCTAGTAGTTGAATGAGCTTTTCATTCCACTGTTGACGGTATCTAAGCGGATTGAAGTCGGTAATGAGCATGGAGGCCTGGGTCTGCTTTATCAATTCTGGAATGTATGTTATTGGTTCTCCAGTTTGTAGGATGAACTGAATATTTAGATTGAATAGCTGTTGTTCTAGTTCTTTTAGCCCTGTTAGCATGAATTGCTGTTGTCTAGTAGATAATTGCTCATAGTTAGCAGATGCGAGTATACAGCTCACGATTAATGGAACTTGATGCTTGCGCGCTTGCTCCAGTCCATATATGATAGCCCAGTTCTCTTCTACACGTTGGTCCCGCTCCATCCAGTAGATGATTGGGCCTGTTGCTGGTTTTTGAATGTCTATAGCAACTTTGTTGATTATTCGTTCTCTCTGAATCATCCGAGTTTCTCCTTCTCATCAATGCGCTTAGCATTGCTCAGCAAGTGAATTCATTATGTTATTACTCTCTTTTAATATATTCGCTATTTCTTTTTCATAACCTTTCAAATAAAACTTGTATATCCATACAAAAAGCATCTACTTAATCCTCTGGTGCTAAATAAGTAGATGCTTATAAACTTCTATGCTTCCAATTTGTTAGTTTTTCTTATGGAGCTCTTTTTCTATCTTTAATATTTCTTCTTCAGGGATCTCAGTAGCCTTTACTACTTGTTCGACAGAGATACCCATCTGGAGTAAGTTTTTAGCTGTTTTTATTTTCCCAGCGAGAATACCTTGTTGCATTCCTTGTTGAATTAATTTCTCTGCTATTGTCATTATTAATTCTCTCCTTTCTGGTGCTACTTCTATCCCTCTCATTTCTATTATATCAGGTTTTTTCCTCTTGTTCTATATGCGTGCTTCCATAAATATTTCGATGATTACTACAGAAAACTAACTTCTGCGTTTTTCGGACAAGGCTTCGCATACTGTGTTGTACATGACTTCTATTCCTTCATGAGAGGCTTGGAAGCCGTAAGCACTGTCTTCTTGAATACCGAGATTAGTAGCTTCTGCAGCGGCGTCAATGTTTGCACCCATAAAGATGAATTCCCAGCTATATTTCTCCTGCTGATGGTTGATTAATTCTTTGACTTTTTTGTAGGTGAACTCGCGACTAGCGTTTTCCATACCATCAGTAGTAATCACGACAATGACTTTTGCTGGACGATTCTGTTCAGGGGTACGAGATAAACGTTGCCCTACGTCTAAGATTGTTTTGCCTACAGCATCTAGTAGAGCTGTCGTTCCGCGCACATAGTAATGCCCCCTTGTAAGCTTTGCTTCGTCTGCAGGGATACCGTTCCATAGAATCTCATATTGATCGTCAAACAAAACGGCGGTTACAAGCGTTTCCCCCAAGTACCTTTGTTGTTGAACTAGCTCATTAAAACCACTAATCGTAACATTCTCTAGTCCACCCATTGAGCCGCTTCTGTCTAATACAAAGATTAGTTCAGTCATGTCGTTCACAATTACCTTTCTTGCTTCACTTGATTGGTTGGTCATTGGTACCATCCCCCTAAATTGGTTTATCACAGCGTTTACATTATATTTCTGTCGCGAACGTGCTGTTCCAGTAGTGTTTCTGCTGTGATATAATCGTAGCAAGAATATAGACGTGTGTGGTCGCCTGGCAGGCGACATTTATACAGGGTGGGGGAGTCCGCATGCTTACTGAGAAGCTGCTTAAAGAACTACAGGAATATGTTGAGAAAGGCTTGCAAAAAAGCATCTGCGTCTATAAATCTCCTATCATCATTGAAGCTGATTATTGTCTGTCCGAAAGCATTGCACCTTATGAACTAGAGGGGTTTATAAGGGATCACCAAAAGCCTTCGTTTCGGGAGGTGCTATTTACTCTCATTGATAAAAAGGAATTAAAGGATGCTGAGGTATATAAAAAAGCAGAGATTGATCGAAGGCACTTTTCTAAGATTCGCTCTAAAGCAGATTACCTTCCTAAAAAGCATACAGTGATTGCGTTAGCTTTCGCTCTAACCTTGAATGTTAAACAAGCAGAGCAGTTATTGTGTGCTGCTGGTTATTCATTGTCGGAGCATGAAACCTTCGATTTAGTAATCCGTTTTTGTCTCGAAAAAAAAATTCACGACATCGATGACGTGAATTCAGCGTTACATTACTTTAGCTTGCAACCATTGTTCTAATAATTCCATAATCCAAACATTGCTGTAATTGTATTTTAACTAGATTTGAAGTTATATATAGACTTAATGAAGTGCGAGATTTCAATAGTATCTTTTGCGTCTTCTAAAATAACTTCCATAGGTTTGTAGACCATCGGTGCTTCGTCGATTGTGCTTGTTTTAATTGATGTCGACCAGATTCCTGACATGCTATTTTTGAAATCCTCAAAGTTGATGGCTTGTTTCGCTGCCGCTCTGCTCATTATTCTGCCAGCTCCATGGGGCGCTGAGTAGTTCCAATCAGGATTTCCTTTGCCTATGGCAATGACGCTACCATCTCGCATATTGATTGGGATAATAACTTGCTCTCCCTCTTGTGCGGAGATTGCTCCTTTGCGAAGGATGTTATGCTCCCTATCGATATAATTGTGGATGGTTTCAAACTTCGTAAGCTGGTCATAATCTAGCTTTAGAAACTCCGTCACGATGCGTCTACCGATAGTGTCACGATTGATTGAGGCGTACTGCTGAGCGATACTCATATCATGCAGGTAGTCTTTCATCAGGTCTCCTTCAAGGTAGCAGAGCTCTTTAGGGATTTTACTAGTTTTTGAACTTTCATGAGAATTACCTATTTGCTTATGGTATTCAAACGCTTTCTTCTGATAATAGGTTGCAATCTGGTGTCCGAGATTACGACTCCCACTATGGATAACTAGATATTTATTATTATGCTCGTCGACATTTACTTCTATGAAATGATTACCCCCACCTAAACTGCCGATAGCACGGTTAAATTCTTTCGCTGCCTTTGGAAAGCTCGTAAAACAACGAAGTCGTTCAATCAAAACTAACTCGTCTGCCTTAGCTTTCTGGTTAATAGCAAAACCATGAGGAATTTGCTTGCGAATGAATATATCAAGAGCTGCAAAATCTATCGATATCTCTGCTAGTTTGATTACCTGTAACCCGCAGCCAATATCCACACCGACGAGATTTGGTACTACTTTGTCTTTGATAGTCATGGTCGTACCAATTACGCAGCCCATGCCTGCATGACAATCAGGCATAATGCTAATTTGACTTTCAGCAAAGAATTCTTGATTACAGAGCTCCTCAACCTGCGCCTTAGTAACTTCGTCAAGCTGGCTTGTAAAAACTTTTGCAATATTGTATTGTCCATTAATTACTTGTATTCCTCTCAGAACCATCGCATCTGTACTCCTACTTCTAGTCTTGGTGGAACTACTAATACTTCCATTTCTTAATCGCTAGATAACTGCCACCATGATCATGGTGTAAAAAAGTTCTGTGTGAAATAAACTTTATACTCTCCTCCAAAGCTCACTCCTACACCTAAATAAGTCTGTTGAGAAAGCATATTCACTCTGTGACCAGCAGAATTCATCCATTGCGCATGAGCCCGAATTGCATCTTCTCCACCAGCAGCTAAATTTTCTGCTACGCTATGGAAAGCAATACCAGCATTTTGCATTCGATTTACAAAGGTCTCACCAGATTGATTCGTATGATCGAAATAACCCCTTTGC
The DNA here is from genome assembly GCF_001730225.1 of Desulfuribacillus alkaliarsenatis. Taxonomy (NCBI): domain Bacteria; kingdom Bacillati; phylum Bacillota; class Desulfuribacillia; order Desulfuribacillales; family Desulfuribacillaceae; genus Desulfuribacillus; species Desulfuribacillus alkaliarsenatis. The sequence continues at coordinate 138,834 of NZ_MIJE01000031.1, forward strand.
ATCATGTCCCTACTATGATTTCTTGCAACATCTGCGGCTTGATTACTCCACGTCATAGTAGTTAATCCCCGCTTAACCCTTGTAGCATTTAGCAAATCTAATACTTGCAGTTCAAAAGCTTTAGCCAAATCACTACTACCAGAACTATATATGCCTGAAAGTGTCTCTCTGCTTTTTTTGTCTAGTAAAAGTATCGCTTCTACTTTATCATTATCGAACAGGTCATAATAAACATAGATATAATATTGCTCACTAATCAAATATACATCTCGGTCGTTAGCAGTTTCCGCATATTTGGTGTTATCAATTAGAATACCATCTAAAGGCTCCCCTAAAATAGACCTCACCTTTACTCGATTGGACTGATGGTCTAACCCTAGTCCTCTCCATGGCAAAACATTACTTGTAAGAGCAACAATCCTGTTATCCTTAACCCCAGCCTGAAGATATTGTTGATAGTTATTATTATAAATATACCAATCGAAATCATATTGACTAGCATCAATGCGATTTGGATTTCCTCTTAAGGCTATTAAATCATTAAGTGGGTCCCCGATTGCTATTCCTTGAATATTTATAACATCATCTCGTTGTTTGGCTATTGCACCCTTTTCTATCAGCTTATCCTTTAAAGTAAAAGTCGTGCCTTTTTGCAAAGTATCTAAGGCATAATAGGAGAAAGAAACCATATCATCCCGTAAAAACGTTCTTGAAGTAGCCCGTTCGGCATCTATTCCAGGAATTGAGTTGATCTCTACTAATTTGTCAACTGCTAGATTCCATTGAAAATCTCCTAAACTGTCACTGTATCCTAATGCACGTAAAACAAAAGTCCCATATTGAGCCGCCGTCATCAGATCCGACGATGCAAATCGGTCAGCACTTACCCCTCTTGTCAGACCCTTCTTGTAAAGGTAACCGATATAATCATTAGCCCAACCAGGCACGTCGACGAACGGGTGAGCGTATTTCCTATTCAGTGCGTATTGTTCATCTCCTAATAATCTTACTAACATAACTGAACCTTCAACTCGAGATAACGAGCGTTCCAATTCAAATCCTTGGTCACTACCCCTAAGGATTCCTAGCTTTTGTAATTCTTCTGCTTTAGTTTGATTGTATATTGTTGTTGAGAATGCAGGCTGTCCAAATGTTATTGAGATTAAAGATATAATTAGCAATACATATAATACTCCTTGCCATCTTATACTTTTCATGGATAACACCTACTTTAAATTTTTTTGTTGCTATACTTGTAATTATATCAATATTACCCTTGACAATATAGTATTTATAGCATGTGTTTTCCCAGAAAAAAAGAGCCTTTCGGCTCGATTATTTAAAACTGTTTTATATCTATTCGTTCTTTTCGTTTTATTAAGACAAGAGAGAAAACTGCAAACACGATAAGCAGAAGTCCTAGTGTTGGTAATATAGCTCTCGATTCTCCCGTCTTAGGTAGTACATATATACCTTCATATTCAATTACAGGAGCATCAACTCTAGCTATGTTATTAGAAGCGTCTAGAACGACCATACTACTAATAACAACCTCCGTGTTTGTTCCTGGCAATACCGCTTTAATCGTATATTCACCTAATGGAAGGTTATCAGTAGAGTAATAACCTGGTACCCCGTCTTTTGTTGTTGTTACGGTAGTTGCCACTAACTCTCCTACTGAACTATAAACATTGATAACTACCCCATCAATCCCTATCTCATTATCGTCAATTACTCCATCTTGATTTAAATCAAGCCAGATTAAACCTTCTATCTGAGCACTAGGTGTCTCTGGTTGTGGTGGAGTCTCTATGCTACCTTCTGGAACCGTTTGTGCTGGTTCCTCTGGTACTACCGATGGATCAAGCGGTTGTTCTTGTGTAGGTACGTTCGGTTCTGGTGGCTCTTGCTCTGGCGGTTGTACTTGCTCTGGTACAATCGGCTCAGGCTCTACTGGCTGTGGTGGCTGGACAAATCCACCGCCTCCTCCGCTGAACACATTTCTAGTGTTAGTGAAAGTTACTGTAATAGTTTGGTCAGCAACTATGGTGCCAGTTTCATTGCTTTTTGTCGTGCTATATCCTTCTGCTGAGTAATCTGCCTCTGATACCGCAAAACTCAAACCTTCTAGCAAGTCTGGAATTGTAATTCCTTCTCCGCCCCGAAGTATTACGTCAGCAATTTCATCAGTGAAAGTCAGACTTCCACTTGCTTTACCACCTGATCCTACATAGGCGTAATCTCCGTCTGCCAAACCAGAAATGGTAATCTCGAATTCAAATTCTTTCGTCGCGCTTGCTGCATTGCCTGCTAGATTCTTATTAATTTCTAGGCTACCTGTATTCCTTGTATTTGTAAAAGAAACCGTTTGTGTTGCGTCAGCAACTATGGTGCCAGTTTCATTACTTTTTGTCGTGCTATATCCTTCTGCTGAATAGTCTGCTTCTGACACGGTATAACTCAAACCTTCTAGCAGATCTGAAATTATTATTCCTTCTCCACCCCTAAGTATTACTTCAGCAATTTCATTAGTGAAAGTCAGACTTCCACTTGCTTTGCCACCTGATCCTACATAGGCGTAGTCACCGTCTACCAAACCAGAAATGGTAATCTCAAATTCAAAGTCTTTCGTCGTGCTTGCTGCATTACCTGCAAGGTTCTTTTTAATTTCTAGGCTACCTGTATTCCTTGTGTTTGTAAAAGAAACCGTTTGCGTTGCGTCAGCAACTATGGTACCAGTTTCATTGCTCTTTGTCGTGCTATATCCATCGGCTGAGTAATCTGCTTCTGATACCTCATAATCAAGGTCTTTCGGTAAATTCAAAATTGTAATTCCTTCTCCACCTTTGAGCGTAAAAGTAGCTTTCTCACCCGCGAAAGTTAAATTACCATTTGCTTTTCCGCCTGAACCTACGTACGCGTAAGTGTCGTCTGCTAAACCAGTAACAGTGATTTCGAAGTCAAATTCTTTTGTGGTACTTGCAGCGTTGCCTGCTAGATTTTTTTGTATCTCTATACTACCAACAGTTCCAGTTAAATAGTTAGTGACTGTAATTTTATTGCTATCTGAGCCAGTGCTGCCATCAATTGAAGCCATCGGTGTATTATCTGAATTAACAACCACTGTATATTCGTCAGCAATCAAATTATATCCTGCTGGAGCCGATACCTCTTTCAATATATACGTTCCCACAGGCAACCCGCGTAGGAAGAGCTTCCCATTAGAGTCAGTTGTTCCAGAGCGAAGTACTGTCTGGCCACTAGCATTTAGCATCTCAAATACTGCCCCAGCAAGTGGGTCACTATTCCCATCTAGTTTCGTTATCTCAACCCAGCCACTTTTGTTCATTGTTGCAGTGACATCTGCAGAAGAAACTGTGTAATTCTCTTCAATAGCGCTAGGTGTTGCACTACTATTTGTTAATCTTACTGAGTTAGTTAATGTCGTCCCACTATTTCCAGTAATATCTGTCTTGTAGGTTAACCTATAAGCTTTTGCTGTATCAGGTATATCAAATGAAAGTATACGCGTTGCATTATCGTAATGAATATTACCTCCAAGTGTCAGTGGAACAACAGCTCCATCGGAATAACTGCCATTAGCGTTTAGGTTTAATTCAATTGCACTAATGTTATTATCAGTTATGTCCACAACACCGTCAGCATCTGTCCGTAATTCCATTCCGACTGGTATGGTATCTTCAATTATTGTCCCTGGAAACTCTATACCATATGGCTTGTATTCGACTGTCCATGTCAGTGTTCCATCACTGACCGTTGGAGAGTCCTTACTCAAAATTGTGCTGTTAATAGTCACATTCTGAGTTGCCGTCGTACTAGTGATTCCATTTTCTGCAGATAGACTTACGTTATTAGTTACCGTCGTATTCTTATTATCATTGAAAAACCCTTCTACAGTTTGGCTAGTTGGTTGAGCTTTCAATAAGATTACATATGGATTGTCGAGAGACGAAAAGGTAAAGGTTGCTTCTCCTGGCGTTGAAAAATCATCACTTATAAAGGAGAGATTACTAGGCACGCCGCCAGCATCAATATTGCCATTACTATGGCCTGTTCCTTCATATATCAAGAAATTCTTCCCTGTCTCAATTTCGATAAACTCCCAACCTGCTGGAAGTGTATCGGTCACCGTTATTGCTCCAAGGGTAGTACCTGGCACTGCTGTAATACCATTAGTTGCACCACCAGCAATATCATTCGCATTAATATGGAGACGGAACACAACTGTTTTGTCAATATAATTAAATCCACTACTGTTTCCTGCTGCATTAGTATTTTTGTTGCCATCAGGGTCACTAGCATTCGCCACCGTCAGCATATCTTTACTTAACATATGTGACCTTGCCTGAACATTAGCAGTCCTTGAATTTAATAGTTGATTAGCACTGAACAAACTAGCTGTGTTGTAGATAGTTGTATTGCCATTGGCGGCTGCATATATATCTGGATTTGTCACTATCGTGTCATAAGTAAAGGTCTTACTTGTTGATGCATCAATTTCAGCACCTCCACCTCCAGTTACTACGAGCAAATCTGCAACATCATTTCCAAGTTCATCTTGCAAGGTGTATACTACCACTTCTAATCCATCAGAAGTAGCGAAACTACCACTTCTATACTTTTGATTATATCGAGGGGTAAGGTTGGCAATATTACCTGCAGTAACATGTTTTAGACCAGCCCCCTCATTCCCGACTACAGTGTATGTAGCATTGACATCAAATCCACTAGAACCATAAACCAATAAATCTAATACACGCAAATTTACTGCGACATCCGATTGTCCTACAGTTACAGTCCATGGAATAGTGTGAGTTGACTGGTTGTAAGTGCCTGCACTTTTCGAAATAGGATTTTGCCCTATGCCTACTGAAACGTTACCAGTGCCGATTCCATTGCCTGGCCCACTATAACCAGCCCAGCTAATACTTGCCTGATTATTGATTGTCTGTACCGTGTGTCCTATGTTATAGTCATCTGTGTCAACTACAGCCGTAATTTTTAATTGGATCGGAGTGCTAATATTACCGAAATCATACTCCCCTCCTGCAGGGACAGAACTCCAAGTTCCAGCAGATACCCAATCAGCACCATCCCATGTGAAACCCTCAGCGGAATCAAAAATCAATTTACTATCCAGCACATCAGTAATTACAACATCATTAAGCGATGCACCTAAATTATTCGCCGTGATTACCCATGTCAATTCCGCTGTATTCGCAACATAGTTGACATTAATATCAGTAGCTTCTTTGTTAATCCACTCTATATTAAAACTAACACTGCCACTTCCTGACCACTTTTCTTCAACGCCATCAAATACTCTAGCAGTATTCGTAATTGTCTTATTACCGTTATCATAGAATACGTCATCGCCAATTTGGGTTCTAAAGAAAATATAACGTGTTCCTACATTACCAGCAGGAAAAACATACGATAAGTTTCCATCATCCAAAACTTCTCCATCTAGAACTGCCGTAGCATCATTATAATTTGCGCTCTCACCGATTCTAAAGCTATCCTCAACATATGTTCCCACATTGGTTAAAACATCAGAAAAACGATAACCATCTAAATCATAATCGTCATCTCCTTGCTTTGCAGTCACCTCTACTATCCAATCAATAAACTGACCATCACGTTCACCTGATTTACTACCTGTAATTTCAACAGGTAGTGGTGGAATATTAACTGTGAACTCTTTACCTAATAATTGAACAAAATGATCACCAACTGAATCATTTCCACCTGAGCCATCATAAGCTAATGTTGCGTTAAAGGTGCATATAACCGTATTCCATGTTCCATCATAAACCTCATCATCACCATCAAAGTCGATAGTTACTGTACTTGTTCTTGTTACAGGATCAGTTGTAAGTGACAGAGTTCCGATAGTTACGCCTCCAAACTCCAAACTAAAGGGACCTGCCCCAGATGTTAATGTAAATCCTAAAGCAAGTTGGAATGAAACCGAGTCTCCTTTAACTATCTGATCTCCATCACTTATTTCTGCAGTATCAACATCTCCTTGGACTGGCACACGAAAGGATACTACTACATTCACAGGATCTCCACTGTCAAGTGTCTCCCCCTCTTCTATAACAGTCCCATTCTGTTGAACAGTGCTTTCGAAGTCCATCAATTTATCATAGACCCCTGTACCACTAGAATAGACAGAATGCTGAAACGTCGGCACAAAACTAGAAAACATCATCAGCATAATAATCAATGTTGCCACATAACGATGCTTGTTTCTATACTGACGCCTTGCCTTTTCTCTCATAACCCTTGATAATACTTTGTATCTACTAATCAATTTTTCTCACCTCTTCTATCTCTTCTACTTTCTATAACATTGTTGCTTTAATAATTAATCGATAGGGAGCATCCCTAACCAACGGTTCACAAGTGATTAGAGTTAAGATTGCGTGTTCAGTAGAATCTTGTAGTACGAACAGATCGGTTGGCTCTACAATAAGAATGTCTGAGACTACATAGGAGTACACATTATCTAATGTCTCTATCTCAATCGAGTCGTCAATCTTCAATTCTCCTAATCTATTAAATTGGTGCCCATAGGTTAAACTTCGGTGACCTGCCAGAACAAAGTTACCCTTGCCAGGTGCTCGACCCTTGACAACAGTTCCTACCCCAAGTGACAGAGCACGCTCACTGGTACCTGGAATAATTACTCCTTGGTAGTCAATCTTAGGGATCCTCAATAAACCTTTAACTTGCTGGCCATTGATTTCTTGTATCAGTTGTTGCAAATCCTTCTCGACGTCCTCGTCCTGTGCTGAAGTGGACTCCAATTCTTCAGGCTGCTCAGTTAAATCTATCACACCTGAAATCGGGAGCACTTCTTCCCAAAGCTCATCGTCTTGCTCTACTGAATATGCTTCGACTTTGTTTTTCCAGTCATCTACCATTCCTTTCTGTTTTTTCTGAGTAATCCACGCATCGATATCGGGGCTAAGGATAAAGAGTAATCCAACAATCAATAATCCATATAACAATACCTTTATCATTTTTTTATGTGACTGAATTTGTTTCTCCCCCATTCGCTCGACAGATTAGACCTATTATAATAAAGTAATCTGACAAAAATCTGACAAAGCTCGTTGGAATACTCATAGAAAAAATGCTTCAAATTATTGACAACTACAAAACAGATATTTTATTATTTATTAACAATACATTCAGTGCTTACGATTTGTTTTCTGCTGATATATTTATGGGGAAGTGAGGAGAGCTGAGGAATGTTACAAACCATCATCATTGATGACGAAGAACTATCGTGCGCCCGACTAGAAAGACTATTGGCAGCTACGAACAAAGTGGAGATTGCAGGTGTGTTTTCTCTCCCGCAGCAGTTGTTGGAGCTATTGCAACAAGGTGAGAACAACAATGGGTTGAACCAGGTCAATGTTGCTTTTGTCGATATAGAAATGCCTGGATTAAATGGGCTGCAGTTAGTGCAATGTTTGAAACAAAAGATTCCTCAAGTTGAGGTTGTTTTTGTGACAGGCTACAGGGACTATGCGGTTGAAGCTTTTGAAGTTGAAGCACTTGATTATGTTTTAAAACCATTTACCAAACTTGATGTAGAAAGGGTTTTGAGGAAGATTACCGATAAAATTAACCTCCAGTCGGCGAAACTAAAGTATGCCACCCCTGAACTTATTGAGTGCCCGCTGAGAGTGCGTACTTTGGGAAGCTTTATCGTGCTAAGCGGTTACTCACCAACAAAAGCGGTAAAATTCCCCACAGCAAAAGTCGAAGAATTGTTCGCTTACTTACTGGTTCAAGAAGGGAAGCCTGTAGGTAAGTGGGAGTTGTGTGAGTTGCTCTGGTCTGACATGCCACCGAAAAATGCTAAGAGCAATTTGTATACGTCAATCTACAGAATGAAGAAGACGATTGAAAGTGAGAAGCTACCTTTCCAAATATCTAGCGATCAACATTCATGTTATCTGGAATTCGACCTAACACAACAGCTTGTGGATTATCAACAACTGAACAGTTTTGTAAAAACAGATGCGACTGTCAATGAACAGACTCTGACTAGCTTCGAAACAATGGAAGCATTGTTTGAAGGGAGTTTATTCTCAGATCGGTATTATTTATGGGATGCTGGTCTTCGTGAACAGATAAATGAAAATTATCAAATACTTGCCGATAAACTGCTTCATTATTACATAAGCAAAGGTGAAGATACGCAAACGATTCGACTTTTGAAAAAAAAGATTAGGTGGTTCCCACATGAAGAAAGGTATTACAGACTGTTAGTTGATATTTACGCAAAATTGAATGACAGGGCTTCAATTGTAAAGTTGCTCAGACAATATGAAAAAACGATGGTGGAAGAATTAGATTTACTTCCTTCTGAAGTCATGATTCAACTTTTTATAAAATATGTCTATAAATGAAAATTTGTGGATTGGGCGCGGCATACGGTTCTTCATTAACAGCAAAAAAGGGGGATATCCCCCCTACACTTTATACGCACTGTATTGTATAGCTTCTTAACCTCTTATCTAATAAATGAGCGGAAAATACATTGTAATGTTAGTTCCCTTGCCCTTCTTGCTATCAATAATCAATGAGCTATCCTCAATCATTTTTAACCGTTCATTAATATTATTTATTCCAATACCGTCACTAGAAAGATTATTGTTCAGACTTTCTTCTATCTTTTCATTGGACATCCCTATTCCATTATCCTTTATTTGAATTTTAATTTTATCCCCATGAAGACTTATCGAAAGTATAACTTCACCACCCTTATCCTTTTTTGAAATACCATGCAAAATCGCATTTTCAACTAAAGGCTCTATGATAAGCGGTAATATTTTGCAACTCATCAAGTGTTCATCTATAGATGTTTTTACCTTTAAACGATTGCCATATCGAACTTTCTCTATTTCAATGTATGCGTTTATTAGGTCTATTTCTTGTTCAACAGAAATCATCACATTACTATGGTCAAGGGTGAAAATAATACGCAAATATTTGCTGAAATTTGCTAATAGCTCTGCCGCTTTTTCCCCATCGACGTAACATAAAGATGTAATTGAATTTAAGGCATTATAGACAAAGTGAGGCTTGATTTGTGATTGTCTATATGCCATTTCATTTCTCATCGCATCAACATATAGCTGTTTCATCAATAGTAATGTTTGAACACGAGCCTTTAATTCTCCTGAATCATATGGTTTGATTATAAAGTCATTACCACCTACAGCTAAGCCTGCCGCGACATCCTCAGGACGACTCCGAACAGAGTTAAATAGGATAGGTAGCTCTAAAATAGAATAGTTTTCTCTAATCTTCCGGCATACATCATATCCTGACATTTTTGGTAACATTACATCTAGTAAAATTATATCTAGCTTATTGTTCTCTAGCAATTGCAAGGCTTCTTCCCCAGAGAAGGCTTCATATACTTCATATCCATCAGCTTTCAATAATGATGAATGTACTTCAACATTCAATTCTTCATCATCGACTACTAGCACTTTATAGTTCTTTGTTATTTTAGTTGAGTCTAATGAGCGTTTTTCTATTTCATCTCCATTAATTATCATCTTATGGGCTTCCTGAGCGGGCGAATCCTGTGTAGAAGGTGCCTGAAACTCCAATCGAAAACAAGTTCCCTTGCCTTCTTCAGACCACTCCAACGACAAAGCACCACCCATTAATTCCATTAGCTCCTTACTGATAGACAAACCGAGTCCTAACCCTTTACTTCCCATATTGCTCTCACCTTGCACATATGGTAGTAAGATATGTTCTTGTTCATGGAGGGGAATTCCTACTCCATTATCTTCAACATAGACAATAATTTTCTCCCCTTGTACCTCACTGCTGATTCGAATTATTCCTTGTGTCGTATTTTTTAAGCTATTGTTGACTAAGTTCGCTAACACTTGGAATACGCGATTTTCATCTGCCAATATACAGTGAGCATCTGCATTTATATTGACACTTAGTTGGTTGCCTTTTCGCACTAAAGAATGGTTGAAAATTTCTGAAATAATATTAACGATATTTCGAATATCTATTTTTGCCATGACAATATGTAAGTATCCTTCTTTAATCCGTGCAAAGTCTAGTATATCATTGACTAGATTAACTAACCGATACGATGTGGACTGTATTAATTCCAATCGCTCCTCTAAGTTAGGAGTAAGCTCATTCTTTTTATCTTGTAGTAGCGTCTCTGAAATGCTAATGATTCCGTGTAATGGAGTTATTAATTCATGAGATGTTCGAAATAAGAAATCGTCCTTCATTTTATCTGCTTTCTTTAGCTGTTTCGTCTGATCTTCCATTGTTAAGTATGCCCGAAAATAGTTGTATGCTAAGAAGATCGAAATCACTAAAGCTAGAAATAATGTCGCAGCTATGCCAAAATAATTATTATTTTTCATACTATAATAGTATAAAATCGCATCCAGGCACATTAAGCTAATTATTTGCAAAATAATGACTATAAAACGCATTTCATTCTTACTTAACTTACCGTAAAACCCTCGGCGCTCATGATAAAGCGCAATAATCCACGTTATAATTAAAAATGCAATAACTAACGGCATAATAAACGAAAAAGCTAAAAAATAATAATGTGTAGGAAGGATAATAATACTTAAACAATACCCTCCAAAGAGAATAATAGGAATGTAGAAAATTTTGCTATATTTCCATTCAGAAAGTACCGTTCGCATGTAATTCATTATAAATGGAATAACAATAAATGTTACTGCCATCTTAACCTTTAAATACAAATTAAAATTTACATCAGGAAACATTTGCACGAAAATGCTTTGGCCATACATAGAAATAAGTACTGAGAAAATAAGGAAAGCAGATCCTGCATAAAAATAATTCAAATCTCGGCGAGCCATCCAATATATTGAAATATAACATATCCCCAAAACTAGAAAGAATGCAGCTCCTGCTGTTTCTAAGAATATATTCCTCTTCGTCTTTAATAAAATATCTTGTGCATGACCAAAATAAATGGGTATTCCGATTCCACTTGATATATAGTCAAAGTTCGCTGCCTGAATAACAATTTCAACAGAATCTTGCTTTGGAGTAAAAATAGCTTGCTTTGGTATATTCTTCATTTCGTAGTCTTTTCTAGACGTACTAGGATGACCCGAAGCCAATACTTCAACTCCATCGACAAAGACTTTATAAGAATAACGGATGCCCATAACCTTTAATCCTAGCTGTTCATTCTCCTGTAAATTAATCACATTAAGTCGGTATGTTGCATATCCGAAAGGACTATTATTCCCAAACTCATCAAGAAAATGCCAGCCACTCGGCACATATTTGTATTCTTTGTTAAATGATTCTTGTATAGTAAAGTCTGTTGGCTCATACAACTTTCGTGGATAAAACTCCCAATATCCATTTAATTGGATTATCCCCTCCTGCTCCAAATTCCATCCACTTAAATCTAATGTTCCTCTTTCTGCTTGAGGTTGACCAGATTCGTCTATACTTATAAACATAGACAATACAAATATGACAAAAATACCAATTGATAATATAAAGTAGTAACTATTATTTTCCAACTTCTTTTGATGGTACATTTTATTCACCTCTTTATACCACTGTAAGCACTATAATTATGTTAATCGGCATTAAACAAATCATTGAAATGCTAAAAATTTTTATAGTGATAAATGCTTATAATCATTATAACAAATAATAACGTTTATACTATTGTAATGACAATACTTTTTCCAAATAAAAAAGGGTGTCTAAAATATGTCTATTGCTACAAACACCATGATATATAACCACTTTATTTGTACGCAATTTTCCATTACTTTTAGACTACCCTTAGATAAAAATTTGCATTTTATTATTCTGTTAAAATTTACTTTATTGCTCGATTAAAAAGTAATCACGAGACGCTTCTTCAATATCAATATACGCCCAGTGTGTTGTTTGAACATCTGTAAAGCTTGGTGTCATCACTCCTGAATAGGATGGACGCTCAAACATTAAATTGATTACTTTGACAGCCTCTGCACGAGTTAAATTATCGTTCGGTCGGAATTTCCCGTCTTCATATCCATTTACAATATTTTGCGACTTCACGGCAGCAATCTCCTTCACTGCCCAGTGTTCCGCAATATCTGGGAACGCTTTTGCACTTTCTGCTTCTGACAGTAATGCTAGTTGTTGATAACGAGCAATAACCGTTACCATTTCAGCTCGTGTAATTGGTGCTGATGGGTTAAATGCACCCGTTGCATCACCTAGCATGAAGCCTTCTTGCTTAACAAATGCAATGGCATTTGCCGCCCAATGCGATGAAGCTACATCTTTAAATGGATCATGCGTTACTTGTTGTGTGTCATCATAACGTAGGTTTCTCGCAACCATCGCTGCTATTTCAGCACGAGTTACAGCGTTCGCTGGTCTAAATGTTCCATCCTCGTACCCTTTAATATAGGCTCCAAAATAACTATCTTGCCAGCCTTCCATTTCAAGAATAGAGAATGTACTAAACTTCGTCACACCAAATTCTAATCCAAGTTGACCTTGCTTGTATTCTACAACTCTAGGAATTAATAACTCTTTATCTCCATCACTATGTTCTACGAAGATAATTAGTTTATTAAGGTATTCTTGACGCTCTTGTGCATTCGTTGGTAATTCCACATCACGTAATGGTAACGTTAATGTGACTGGGCGACTTTGTAAGTTAGTCTCAATTGTCATCGGACGAGCAACGACATTTACATCTCTTCCTCTAGCAACTGATTGGACAGACCGTTCTACCCTTGCACGCTCTTCTACCAATTGACGCTCTCCTACTTCTTTAACTGGCACTAAACGGAAGTATAAATCATTTGCTACTCCGTCAAGTGAACTGCTTGGAATTAAGATACGTACATTGTCAGTAAGCACCTCTAAGTTAACACTCTGTGCAGAAATTTCTTGTACAGATTGTAATTCAACATTTACTTCGACTTGCGAAACTTCATCGTTCGCATCTGGAATAACAATTCTTGCAATGTTTCTTTCTGAATTGACTGCAGTTTGTACAGCCTCTCTAGCTTGATCGACAGTTAATGATACACTATCATGCTTGGAGCCATTAGCTTGTGTCTCTCTTGAGATTGGAATTCTTGTTGCTACATCGCTTCCTGTAATACCATCTACTTCTACATCGACAGTAATTACTTCTGTTGCAGGTGTTGTTGTACCGTCATCATCTGTAGGAGGTACTGTACTACCACCATCATCTCCTGAACTATCGTCATCATCTGCTGGAGGTGCCGTGTATCCAGGTACCGTAATTTCTGTAATTGCTCCTGCTGGCGTATCTCCATCTTCTGCTACCCTTACTTCATATGTGCCTGGTGCTAGACCTGTAATTTCATTCGCTCCTGTTGGTACTGATACCCAGGCTCCACTTGGTTGTAGGCGGTATTCTAACGCATCACTTACACCCGTAATTTGACCATCATCATTCGCTGATGTTGTTGGGGCTACTGCAGTCAGCCCAGTTGGTGCTGCTGGTACTTCTGGCACTACTATTTCTGTAATTGCTCCTGCTGGCGTATCTCCATCTTCTGCTACCCTTACTTCATATGTGCCTGGTGCTAGACCTGTAATTTCATTCGCTCCTGTTGGTACTGATACCCAGGCTCCACTTGGTTGTAGGCGGTATTCTAACGCATCACTTACACCCGTAATTTGACCATCATCATTCGCTGATGTTGTTGGTGCTACTGCTGTTAAACCTGTTGGAGCTGCTGGTATTTCACTAACTTTTGCAAACGTGAAATACTGTAGTTCTGAACTGTCTACCGTTATCTCACCATGTTCATCCAATTTACGAGCAGATGTTGGATTAGCAAATGTTGTTCCATCTGTACTTGTCACTAAATAAATATCACCGAGATCTTCTGTTCCATCCAATTTCAATGTTACATCTGTATCTGTCCAATTCGTCTTCTCGACTTTATACACACGTTCCATTCGGTTCAATGGTGCACTTGTATCTGGTTCTTCAATCGTACTCACAATATAATTAGCGTCTTCACCATTATCACTAAACACGAAGAAAGATAAATCAGAGTCGATATTATTAGCATTCTCAGCATTTGTTGCTGCAATACTATCACCTAATGCAATCGTTACATTTGTACCGTTCGCTTGAGATTTCGATTGTTTTTGTAGCAATCCACTATCATCATCACGACCGATACCTGTAATGCGGTGTCCGTAGCCATCATTACTAGCCGATGTCCACATTGTAGTTGTACCGTTACTAGCAACATAGTTACTATCCAACGTAAGACCATATTTTAAAGCTAGATAACTGTTCACTCTTAGCTTTTCATCTGGATCAAGTTCACGACTGTAAACAATCACCTCAGAAATTAACCCATTGAATACGCTATTATGACCTGCTCCTATATAATAAGGAGTTATCCCCCCTGCACCCCCAAATTGCACTCCTGGTAATTCATCTCTTTCACCTATTTGAACACCATTTAAAGCTACAGTTAATTCATTAGTTGTTCTAACTACATTTAAAAGATCTGCGTTTCCTAAGCTAAAACCTGAATCAACACTAACTTTTTGAGTATCTTCATTCACAGATGCACCTAGAGAAACTCGAATTAAATCTGATCTAAATATATCAACTACTTGTTGAGCGTCTCCGCCTTCTCCACCAAAATTCCATGGGAACCCATTCATAGTTACCCCTTGCTTTGGTCCTTGAATCGAGAATACCTCTCGGGCAGTATCAGTTATATCAAAAGGAATTCGAGTATAGTATCTGCCAACTTCCATGCCACCATTGAAGTTAATCGCATCCGCTATAAAATCATTTTGGGCATCAATAGGATTCCAATTAACTGATCCGACTGAGTCATCTAATGAAGCTATTTGTGTACCGTCTCCCAAAACCTTATTGTTCTCAATATCTACCCATGAAATCAATCCTGTACTAACTCCACCTGGGTATGCTGACACTATTGGTGGTCCTGGTGGTCCTGACACTTGCTGCCACCTTAAATACGGATATCCATCATTCATATGACCAACCATACCCCAAATATCTATGAAATCCCATTCAGGTGTATAAGTACCTTGAATTTTCATATCATTTGTTGATGTTGGAATACCTTTACCTGTATCTTCTTGACCTGTTGTTTCTTCATCGTAGTAGCTATCATTTACCGTACCACCACTGTTGTCTCCGATTAATCCTCCGACATTCGTAGTTCCAGTAACTGATCCTGCCGCATACGTATTTGTTATCTCACCGTCGTCATTATATCCAATTAATCCTCCAATATTGCTATTACCTTCAACTGAACCTAGTGCATACGAATTCGTAATAGATCCCTCGTCATTCTCTCCAACTAATCCTCCGATATTATCCCAACCTAAAACTGAACCTGTAGCATACGATTCGGTAATCGTTCCTCCTACATTATGTCCGATTAACCCCCCTGCGTAATCTCTTCCAGGCGATCCTGCTGGAACTGTTGCAAACGACCTCAACACTGTTCCATTGTTATATCCGACTAAACCACCGATATAAGCCGCACCTTCAATGGCTCCATCTGGTTCACCTGTAACGCTACAATGAATAATCGTACCGCTATTCGATCCGACTAAACCACCTACTCTTAAGTTTCCTTCTACGCCATCCTCATCTAAAACGACATGGACATCGCTAAGGATACCTGCTTCACCGACTTGACCGAATAAACCTACACCACTTGTAGCAGCACTTCTGTCGATAAATAAACCTGTAATCGATTGACCATCTCCATTAAATGAGCCTTGGAATGGATCGTCTGAGTCTCCGATTGGATCCCATCCGTTTGGTGGATCTACATATTCTGAATCAGCTAAATCAATGTCATTCCCTAATTTAAAATGTTTATCCGCATGTTCTAATCCCAAATATTTACGTACATTATCTAAGTGTTCTGGTGTTGTAATGATCCACGGATCATCCGCTGTACCACTTCCACTTGCGAAATCAGAAGCTGTAACTTCAACTGTAAAGCTATCTAATTCCGTTCCATCATGTTTAATGGTAATTGTTCTAGTTCCTACTTCTGTTCCATAGAACGTTATTTGTCGTAGTGCTGCTTGAATCGCATCAAAATCAGCTGGATCTGTAGAAAGTGATAGTACCCCTGTTCCAGCATCATAGGATGAACTAACGCCAGTTACTGCGGGTACTGCTAATATATCTCCATCTTCAAAACCACCTGTTATTTCTACTGTAAAGTCTCCAAGCACCTCTCCATCTGTTCCTACAACCGATACACTAGGAGCAATTTGCTTTGCTTGCTCTCCTTGAACATAAGAAACATTAAATGCACGTGTAACACCGAAGCCATCTGTTGGTGTCACTCTTACATCCACATCTCCATGTAAATTTAACGAACCCGTTCCATATTCGACGATATAGCCTGAAACTTGATAAAAGTCAAAGTGTGCGATCCAACTACCGATATATCTACTCATTGCTATATCGCGCGCAAACACTTGAGGTTGCCCGAGCATCCAGTTGCTATATCTACTTTCAACAGGAGTTCCTGTAAGGTAATTCCCTGTGAAAAATTGGTCATTTTCTTCTGGACCTGTCTCCCAATGGAATGCTCCGTTACCAGCAGGCCAAACGGCACGGTTTTGGGCGCCAATCCAGCTAAATAACCCTGAGTCACCTAAAACATTAGCATTGATTACACGACTTGTAATAAACGCATTTTCAGCTGCTGAGGTAACTGTTGCTAAATAACCTTGTTCGCCTAATACTTGATTTCCTTCTGCTGCTGTTTTCGCAGTGTTCCAACTAAATGCCCAAAATCCTCCATATACTTCCTCATATAAATGCCCTGTGCCACGGAAATACTTTTTATCGCCGATACTTCTTAAGTCAATTGAGATTTTTACATCTCCTGCTGTATTAGAGCTATATTCGATTTGGCGTAACTCCGCTTGAATTGCAGCAAAAGCATCTGCTCCAGTAAAACCTGAACTGCTAATTTCATCACTTACAATCGTTAAAACTCCTGTTGACGAATTGTATGTTGAAGTTACATTTGCACCAGATGGAGCTGATAACGTATCTCCAGCAGTTGCATCAAACCCTTCTGCTATCCTAACTTCAAAGGTAATCCTTTCACCATCAGCAATATCATTCTTAATAGCAGGATCACCTGCAAGTACCACACCAGGTGCAACCAATTCTGAACCAGCCGCCGCAAACTCAATTGTTGTACCAGGTAAGTCTGTTAACCCCAGATCAGCAAAATCTGCAGTTACATCAACAGTAACCGTACCGTGTAAGTTTAACGGCGTATCACCGTATTCTACGATATAGGCAGAAGCATAATTGTAGGCTTCATAATATGTCCACCCTTGACCAAAGCTTACATTATGACGAATTAGAGAAAGATATTTCCCGTTAACCAATGGATGAGTAGGATACCAAGTGAGTGCTCCAATTTCAACCGAGTTACCCGTCTCAGGTCCAGTCTTCCAACGATAATCATGTGATATTAAATCCAGATTATCGTTTTCCGCACCTATCCACGCACTATTATACGTATGGAAATCGTCTGACCCTCCACCTGTACCAAGTACGTTTTGAACAATAAATTGTTGTTCATCACCAGAAGTAACTGTAGCTAAATAACCTGCTAGACCAATTACATTTTCTTCAGCTGCATCATCTCTTGCATCTTCCCAGCTAATTGCTCCATATAAATCTAGAGCACCAGTATACCCTTCATAAACTTCCTCATACAAATGCCCTGTTCCTGGAAAATACTTCTTACTCCCAATACTCTCCAAAGCAATCTCAATAGTTCTTTCGCCTTCTACTGGTACTGGATTCGTATTGTGATATGTAACTTCCTGTAAAGCCTCCTGAATCGCATTAAATGCATCTGTTCCAGTAAATCCACCACTAACTTCACTTGCGATTGTTAGTACTCCTGTTGCCCCGTCATACGTTGAAGTAACTCCGGCAACAGAAGGCTCAGACAACTCATCCCCCGCCGCAGCATTCGTAATCCTCACATTAAACGTAATTACATCACCGTCTGCAACATCATCGAAATCCACTCCTGATATTGCTGTTATCGTTGCATTAGGAGCAATTGCTACTGCACTTCCACCTGCCGCATATTCTGTAGAAGCTCCTGGCAGTCCTCCTAAGCCTGGATCTGCACCTGCCAATGCTACTGACGGAAAGGCTCCTGCAAGTAGTGACCAGAGCATGACAAAGACTAAAAATCTAGACAATCCTTTCCTCATGCTTTGCAATCTTTTTTGTTTCAACATTTTACACACTTCTCTCCCTTCATGTCTTCAATTTTTAATGTACAAGCTTCGCCTTCTTCGGTGTCCATAACTCAATATATCAAACTAGTCTGACAAAAATCTGACAATATCAATCTAAACTAATTTATACAGAATTTGAAGCAGCGTAACTTTGTTGACACTAACAAGGCGACATAAGCCTCAGGGAATATGATTTGAGGAGAAGTGATTAAACCAAGATAGATTTCTAACTAGGGGAGTTTGTTTTCAAAAATTGGGGAAAGGAGTTTGTTAAGCTGAATTACTATACAAGCCTTGCATCGGTTACATTCTTTTCGTATTGCTCTGAAGTTTTTTAAAGAATCCTACCATCCATAAAGTTAGTCCCACAAGTAGAAAGAAAAAACTAGCGTAAATACTAATCCACTTTAGCAAAGTAAATACAGGAGTGAGTTCGGCAATAATTGGTGTTGTCTTTGGATAGCGAGCCATTACAATTGATGCGCCAATATTTTCTAAGAAATCAAAGCCTACCCCCACAAATGGCAACAGATGGATACGACGCCAACGACTTTCTATAGATATTCTCTGATATACGAACGTTAGTGCAGCGATCAGGAATACTCCATATACGATTGGCCATATCACATCAAAGGTAAAGCGGGAGCTAATATAGTAGACTCTTCCTTGTTCGCCATAGGCTTCTGCAATCTCATAGAGAATGCTAGCTGTATAGTAAAAAGAAGTGTCAGGGGATGACTTTGTCCCTGTTACCTCATATGAGTGTTCAGCTACCTGAGGTAACACTAAAATCATAAATAACACAAATATAATGGCTACAGCTAAAAAAATCTTTACATTGATGTTTCGGTAGCACCATTCTGATATTTTTTTCATTTTGGTCATAATCGTATTCACCTTTCCTAGTTCGCACATACTTCCACACACTAATCTCTACTTTCAAAAGTCCTTTAAATTAAAGCTTAACTTTTAAGCTCTATATAAATATTCGCTATCCTTCAATCGTTTCCTTTCGATAATAAAACGTGTCCACAGTTTGCTATTAAAGCGACCGCAGACACGTTCTATTTTTCTTATTCAATTATTCCTTATATATTTCAGCTTTTATATTTCTCTTTACCAACCTCTTGCCTGCCCTCTCATTTGATTATATACAGGCTCACCTCTATGCTCACCTGTACTTAATTCTGCTGGATTTGCATTGGCTCTTGGTGCTGGTGCTTTCGTTAAGTTAGCTGTTATTTTTTCGCGAACGTCTTCAACTATACAAGTTTCTCCCATGTTTTCTGTTTTAAATTCTACTACTGCGTCAATAAGTGTGCTTTCGGAAACACCTTTTTGTTCAGCAATCTCTACCATTGAAAGCCCTTGACTACGAAATTGACGAGCTTCAAACGGGTCAATTGCTAGAAAGTCTGTAATGAAGTGTTTAGTAACTCCTTGCCCTAGTCCTTCGCCTGTCATGTTTTTCCCTACAGGTTCTGCTCCTGCTGCGAAGGCCGTACCTACTAATAGCATTGCACTTGCAGCCATCGCGATAACGATTTTTGTTGCCTTCTTTTTCATAATAAATCTCTCCTTTATTCATGAATTTTTCTTGCACTGTAACTGTACAGAAAAGATATCAAGAAATTATCAGAGAGATATTAAGAACATATCAAGAATTGTAAAATCCCAGCAAATATAGTGCAAATATTACCCTATCAACTATTCAATAGTTCTAGTAAAAGTTCATTAAACATCACCCGAAACAAATTCCCACAGATTCTGCAGCATGAACGAGTTCACCATCAGGATCCACTTTCTTAAGCTGACTAACTGCTGACTCTAGGGTTACACCTACGATGTCTGTGCCTTTTAGTGCTACCATTTGCCCAAATTTATCTTGTGCTACTAAATCAACACCACCGACTCCATAGCGTGTACTGAGAATGCGATCAAATGCCGTCGGTGATCCTCCTCGTTGCAAGTGACCTAGCACTGTGACACGTGTTTCCATACCTGTACACGCCTCAATCGCTTCGCCGATTTGATTACCAATTCCACCAAGACGGATAGAGTCGTGACTTTCTTTGACAACACGTTGAACCACCAGCTCACCGTCTTTAATCGTAGCTCCTTCAGCTACTACCACAATACTAAATTTCTTGCCTTTGCTTGCGCGCTCCTTAATTTTGGCACATGCGCCCTCAATGGTGAATGGTTTCTCTGGGATTAAAATCACGTCGGCTCCACCTGCAATTCCAGCGTGTAGGGCAATCCAGCCCGCATAGCGTCCCATAACCTCTAGTACCATTACACGGTGATGTGACTCAGCAGTTGTATGTAACTTATCTATGGCTTCAGATGCCGTTGTTAAGGCTGTATCAAAGCCAAAGGTCGTATCTGTAGCCGATAGGTCATTATCTATAGTTTTAGGTATACCTACTACAGGCAAACCTTTTTGGTAGAATTCATTGGCAATCGCCAAGCTACCATCTCCCCCTATAACTACGAGAGCGTCAACACCTAGCTCTTGAAGGTTGGCAATAGCTTGTTCAGAGACGTCTTTAAATACGAGTTCCCCGTTTTCTTTGACAGCGTAGCGAAACGGGTTATCACGGTTGGTTGTACCTAAGATAGTGCCTCCCCTATGAAGGATTCCCGAAACCTCTTGCTCTGTTAGCAACCTATATTCTTTTTTAATCATGCCTGCAAAACCATTGATAAATCCAACTACTTCATAGTTATATTGACGAATAGCTGTTTTTACTACAGCACGGATGACTGCGTTAAGACCTGGGCAGTCGCCACCACCAGTTAATACTCCGATACGTTTAATTTTCATAAGAACTATCCCCTTGTGTTTTACTTTATTGTTTTACTTTATTGGTTTACTTTATTGGTTTGCTCTTTTTGGCTTCTTGGACGATGTAGGCTGCGAAGCGATTGATGCTTTCCATAAAGCGCTCCGAGGAGAAGTTGCCCTTGGCCATTTTGTTTAATGCTCGCTCCCACTTACCTGTCATTTCTGGAGATTGTAGTTCCTGTGGGACTGCCTCTATAATCGCAATTCCTTTAGCAGTTGGTTGCAGAGATTTCTTGTTACGCTCTACATAACCTACTTGGATTAAGCGTTCGATGATAGATGCTCGTGTGGCAGGTGTACCTAAGCCACTGTCTTTTAATTGCTCCTTTAATTCTTCGTCTTCCACCTGTCTTCCAGCATTCTCCATGGCACTCAGTAGTGTGCTTTCAGTATAAGGTTTAGGCGGTTGTGTTTGCTTTGTTAATATTTCTGTATCTACAAACTGTACTGCGTTACCTTTCTTAAGTGCTGGGAGCTGCTGCTCACTATCAGAGTTTTTCTTTTCTACTGATTTATTGTACACATGCTTCCAACCAGCATCTACTATTACTTTACCCTTTGATTGGAAGGTATGGCTTTCTGTTTCTACTAATACAGTGGTTGTCTCAAATACATGGGGTGGATAGAATACAGAGATTAATCGCTTCGCAACTAATTCGTATATATTCTTTTCTTTATCGTTAAGCCGCTGTAGATTTGGTATACGCGGTGTCGGAATACAGGCATGATGGTCTGTGACCTTTTTGTCGTTGATGATTCTTGCTGTAAATTTCATCGTGCCTGTTATTGGTTCAATCCACTCATTGTAGGTGCTTTGCTTTAACTTTTGAATAGTATCTTTAACCGCTGGCTTCATATCCGTTGACAGATAGCGACTATCGGTACGAGGATATGTTATCAGCTTATGTTTTTCATAGAGCGCTTGGGCGATGTCTAGGGTTTGTTTTGCCGTATACCCAAAATATTTGTTCCCATCACGCTGTAGTTCTGTTAAGTCATAAAGCAGTGGAGGTGGTTGCTTTTTCTTCTCCTTCTTTAGTTCTGTAACTTTTCCTGTTGTTCCTTTGACTAGGTTAGCGATTTTCTCTGCTTCATCTTTTGAGCTTATTTTTGTGCTGTTCTCTTTTAAGGACAGGTCAATCCATGTTCCTTGAAAATCTTCATATATACTCTTTACTTCCCAATAATCTTCAGGTGTAAAATTTTCAATTTGCCGATCTCGCTCTACAAGCATGGCAAGGGTTGGGGTCTGCACTCTACCGACGCTATAAATCGTGTTGTTCTTAGTCGTGTAAGCCCTCGTGCCATTAATTCCTATCAGCCAATCAGCTTCACTACGACACCTCGCTGATTCATATAATGGGTCATAGTCCGTACCAGGTTTAAGCTGTGCAAATCCTTTCTTAATTGCTTCTTCTGTCATCGAGCTAATCCAAAGTCGTTTAAAAGGCTTATTGCATTTTGCTAAGTGATAAATATAGCGAAAAATCAGCTCACCCTCACGTCCAGCGTCTGTAGCACATACAAGCTCGTCCACATCTGGTCGTTGCATAAGATGCTTAACGATTTCAAGTTGTTTTTTTGTAGTCTTTACTGGCTTGAGTCGGAAGGATTCAGGGCAAATTGGTAGATGTCCCATATTCCAGCGTTTGAGCTTCACATCGTAATCCTCTGGATCACACAATGTTACTAGATGTCCAATTGCCCAGGAAATAATATGTTTTCCACCTTCTATATAGCCGTCCTTCGAAGTGCTTTTACCATTTATAATTGCTTTTGCAATATCCCTTGCGACGCTTGGCTTCTCTGCTATAATTAATGTTTTTTGTGTCATGTTAAATTCCTTCTTATTCGTCAATGTCTTCGGAGCTTTCTTTTGAGTCCGACTTATCACTTTCATGCGAATCCAACTTATCACTTTCATTTAATCCAATTATCGTTAAGTGGTTCGCAGATCTCCATAGATGATAGGCTAAGCGATCTAGCCAATGTATCGTCTGTACTATGACAATCGCGGAATCTATTGGAAACTCTGCGCCCTTCGCAGTTGATTTATATATTTCTTTTCTACCTTGCTTGCGAAGCTCTGCTATAGATTTAGACTCTATTTCCAATTGCTTTAAGCATTCATCTTCTATGACTAAATTCTCGCTATCTAGCTTTATACTCTCGTAAGTAGTTCGTAGTTTGTCTACTATGTTGTCTATTAGCTGAATTTCAGTTATTTTCTGCGGATTATAGTCTTCCTTCAGCAGATAAATAAGTCTATCTATATGGTCAACAGCATGGACTAATGCTACGTGAGCCTTATATTCTTGTTTGGAATGGCGCTGCATGTTTTCACTTGTTTTCAGTAAGAACATCCTTATTTCCGCAAGTGCTTGATTTAGTTTATCTAATTTCTTATGTCTACTATCCATTGTTAAAGCTTTCGAGCTATCCTTCGCTACAGTTGATAATGATAAGTCAACAATGTCACCCCATAGCCTTAAAAGAGCACGGCGTGCTGCCTCAATTGCTACAGGACCAACTTCCGCTACGCTATCATCAAGGTAACGGCTATAGTTGTCTGTATCCTTCTCGTCTGGGTAGACCCATTTAACTACTTTGGCAAACCACGGTAAGATGGCAACAATAATTAATACACCAATTACATTAAATACGGTGTGGAAAAGCGCAAGAATTACAGCTAAATCGGCGATTTGGAAAATAGAACTAATGAAAAACACAAATTGAATTAGCCATGGTAAAAATACGACAGCTAATAAGCCTGTTAGTAAATTGAAGGTGATATGCGCCATTGCGGTTTGTTTTGCAGCAATTGTACCACCAATAGTAGCTATAATTGCCTTAATAGTCGTCCCAACATTCTGACCAATTACTAGCACTGCCGCTTGATTGAAATCAATAACTCCTGTATGTAGAGCTGCTAAAGTGGTAACTACAGCTGCAGATGATGATTGCATAACGACTGTCATCACAATCCCAATAATCAGCAGTATCGGAATCACCCACCATTGATCTCCTGCAAAGCGTGTTAGATCGATATAGGTAGTAAAATCAGCCATACCATCCTGTAAAACTGCAATTCCAAGGAAAATAAGGCCAAAGCCCGCTAAAGCATATCCGTGTGGCCCTAAGCGGTTACTCGATAGTAATTTCATCAAAATTCCAACACCAATAACTGGCAAGGCAATAGCACTCATATTAATTTTAAATCCAATTACAGAAACAATCCAACCTGTACTCGTACCTCCTAGATTCGCTCCAATGATAACTCCCACAGACTGACTGAATGTAAGTAATCCCGCACTGACAAATCCAATAGTCATAAAGGTAGTGGCACTTGATGATTGAATAATTGCAGTCATAGTTGCCCCGGTCATTATGGAACGATATGTCCCACCGGTAAATTTACTTAGCATGTTTTTTAACGATTCTCCAGCAAGAGCTTTTAACCCTTCAGTCATAAGGTTCATCCCTAAGAGAAACAAACCTACTCCACCGAGAATCAATGCAAATGTTGTCATTCAATCACCTATTTCCTATTGTCTGCTTCATTAATAACATAACTCAATTTGTCGCTAACTTAACTAGCAGTCATTATTGTTGTCTTGTAGTCGGTCGGTAAGCCTTGTATTTCTGTTTGTTGTTTTGTTGTTTCTAACGGCCATACTAATGGCTTTTTTTGTGCCGACTAATATGATTACCTTTTTGGCCCTGGTGATACAAGTGTATATAAGGTTCCGTTGTAGCATCATATAATGTTGCATGGTAAATGGTGCTATAACTATACGATATTCACTACCCTGACTTTTATGAACTGTCGTCGCGTATGAAAGCATTACTTCGTCAAGCTCTGTTACATCATATTCTACTGGAATATTGTCAAAAGTAATAGTTAAAGTGCGCTCTTCACGGTCTACATGAGTAATGGTGCCTATATCTCCATTAAAAACATTCTTATCGTAGTTGTTCTTAATCTGCATGACCTTGTCTCCCAAACGGTAGGTTGTACTTCCATAGGAAATGGAGACAGTAGATGGGTTCAGTGCCTGCTGTAATACGATATTAAGATTGACAGCCCCAGTATCTCCTCGCTGCATTGGACACAATACCTGAATGTCGTTTATTGGATCTATCTGATAATAGCTTGGTAGGCGCTTGGTGCACAAGCCTTTAATAGTGTGAGCAATACGAACAGGATCTTCCTCCTCAATAAAGAAAAAATCGCTATCATGTCCCGTCTTCAATCTCGGAATTTCTCCATTATTGATGCGATGGGCATTCATAATAATATCGCTACCCTGGGCTTGTCGGAAAATCCTCGTTAGCTTTACCACGTTCACCGTTTCAGAGACAATTATGTCCTTCAGAACATTCCCTGGTCCCACGGACGGTAGCTGATCAACATCACCTACGAGGATAACTACCGTTTCGTTAGCAACGGCTTTTAATAGATTAAACATAAGGACAACATCTACCATAGATGTCTCATCAACAATCAATATGTCACATTCAAGTTGATCCTGCTCGTTCTTTTTATAGCCTTCCGTTGGCTTAAATTCTAATAGGCGGTGGATGGTTTTAGCTTCCATGCCTGTTGTCTCCGTCATACGCTTGGCTGCCCTACCTGTAGGAGCTGCTAATAATACTTTGCCACCAAGGTTTTCAAAGGCTTTGATAATTGCAAGTGTAGTTGTTGTTTTTCCCGTCCCTGGCCCACCTGTAAGCACCATAAATTTCGACTGAATCGCCGTCTGAATTGCTTGTCTTTGTACTTCGTCGTAACGAATCTGATGTTCATTTTCGATATTAGAAATGATTGTGCTAACTTCTCTGTCCTGGTAGCGGCTCGGTGTTTTGCTAATTTCCTTAATTCGCCTCGCCGTGCCAACTTCACTGTAGTATAGGGATGGCAGAAATATAGCATCCTCAGTATGCTCAGTGCTATTTAATAACTCCAGTGGCATGATGTTATCTGTTGCAGTGGATTTTTCTAGAATGACTGTCCTATCAATTACGATTTGCTCTAGGGTTTCGTTAATTCGTTGTCTTTCTACCTCTAATATTTCCTGTGACTTCTCTAGTAACTGCTCTCTAGTTGCAAAGCAATGACCATCATTGGATAGTTCATTAAGAACATAAACAATCCCTGAACGACAGCGTTCAAAGGAGTCTTTGGCATAACCCATTTGTTGAGCAATGCGATCGGCTGTCTTAAAGCCGATGCCCCATATATCATCCGCCAGTCGATAGGGATTGGTTGTAACGATATCAATGGCATCGTTACCGTATGTTTTGTAAATCTTTACTGCATAGGCTGTAGATACGCCGTTACTTTGTAGAAATAACATGACGTTTTTGATTTCCTTCTGTTCCACCCACGCCTTCTTAATCATATTAACTCGCTTCTGACCAATCCCTTCTACATGGATAAGGTCATCAGGCTGTTCTTCAATCATGCGTAAAGTGTCTTCTTTAAAATGTTTCACAATCTTACGGGCATATACAGGTCCTATACCCTTGATAAGTCCACTGCCTAGATATTTCTCAATGCCAGCAATTGTTGCTGGTACGGTCTCTTCATAGTCCTGACAAGCGAATTGCTTGCCAAATTTGCTATCCATTTTCCATAGTCCACGAAGCTGAATAACTGCACCGACATTCACGGACGCTAGATTCCCGACTACAGTTACTAAGTCTACATGCCCCTTCGAGCGAATTTTGAGCACACAAAAACCGTTTTCCTCGTTTTGGTATGTAATTCTCTCTACTATGCCACTCAAACGCTCCATAGTCTCACCTGTGTTTGTATTTATTTCTTTGTTTATGCATTTATTTTTTTGCTAATGATTGATATAGCTCTTTAAAGGTACGATAAGTCTGTTCGGCGATGCTAAACTTCATTGTATAGTTGTTTCTGAATTCCTGTGAACAAGCAAAGAGCTCATCGATTTTTTTGTTGATTTTATCTACAGCTTTAATTGCTGCTGAACCCTCTGTCTCTGGTAATAATATTATGTATCCATTACCGTTCCAACGGCTAATGCAGTCGAGATGCCTTAGATTGTCAGCAATGACAATACCAATTTGCTTGTAAATCTCATCTTCATCGTTCTTCTTTCTGACTATTATAGCATTATCATCAGATTTCCGTCGTATCACTTCACAGACAACTACGGAAAAAACATTACCATAACGATTATAGCGAATTTGCTCTAGCCGCGCCCGCTCAACGAATGCGCGTTTATTAATTACCCCTGGTATTTCTTCTAAAAATAGATTTCTTTTTGCCTTAAACATATAGGTGCGATTACGCTTTTTTAGACTAGCTAATTCTTTAAATCTATTAATTATAGCTGTGAGGTCGTTCCGCCCAAGATAGACACTCCAGTCGTTATTTTCATATACGATATTCTTTGATAGCTCGTCCTTCTCTTTACGGCCCATGATATGGTTTTTCTCAATTACCTTGACTTCTAAATCAGCTACCATTTCATAGGTGCTATTATTCATATTAAGTCCACGATAGATATCCTGCACTTCGCAGTCGTATCTTAAAAGCTCATAGACCTCCGAGACTAGCTGCTGCCATTTGATAAAATCTTGTTTGGCTATATATTGCTGATCCCTCTCTGATAACATATCGAAGGCCGTATGGTATTCTTTCTTAGAAATGCAATGGAGATAATCTAGCAATACACCTTTAATTTGCTCACGTTCTACGTTGCTGTGGTAACATCTATTATTATTTTGGTAACTTGAGCTATGTAGTCTACTATTTTTTTCTACCCATTTCATAAAATATTGCTGACGTCGAGTCGGATCACTAAGTATTTCATAAGCTCGGATGATTTCTTTCATTTTCGATTCTGCGTTATAGGATTTATTAAGGTCTGGGTGGTATTTTTTTGAGAGCTTCCTATAAGCATTATTAATCATTTCTGGCTCAGCTAAGAAATGAACTTGTAATATCTTATAATAATCTTCCCAAGCGCTGTTCATTGCCAACCCATCCCTTCTTAATAGATGTTTCAGTGAAATCACCGTATACTACCGACATTATAAATTATTACCACTGATAGTACAAGAAAGGCACCTAGACAGTTGATATCTAGGTGCTCTCTACTATTTTAGAACTTCTCAAAATCTTTTTCGTCAAAGTCAAAGTCATTTTCTTGGTATTGGTCTTTTTTCTGCTTAGGCGTTCCTACTGCTGGCAACTTCTTCGTAGCTGTTTTTACCTGTTGCGACCGTTGCTGAGCCATTACAGGCTGGCTATCGTTATCTACCTTAAACACGCTTACTAGCCTAGCTAGTTCCATTGATTCGCTACTCATGTTCTCACTTGAACTTGCTATCTCTTCAACTAATGATGCGTTTTGTTGTGTAACTTGGTTTAGCTCATCAATGGCTCGGCGTATATCTGAAGCTGCCACTGTCTGTTCCTTAAGGGATGCAGATATCTCTCCAACCACGTCTGTTGTCTTGCGAGTATTATCGACAATAGCGTGTAAGACTTTTTGTGTGTCTTCCATTTGTTCATTTCCTCTATCAACCCGTTCAATACTACTCTTTATTAGCCTTTCTATTTCTTTTGCAGATTCAGCTGCTCTACCTGCTAGATTTCGTACCTCTGCTGCAACAACAGCAAATCCTCTACCTTGCTCGCCAGCTCGTGCAGCTTCAACAGCAGCATTTAATGCAAGTAGGTTTGTTTGGAAGGCAATATCATTTACAGTAGAAATAATTTCTGATATTTCTCGGCTCCCCTTGGTGATTTCAGTCATAGATTCTTGAAGATTATTAACGACTTGTTCTCCATTTCTCACAGTTTCCAAAGTGCGTTTTGATAGATTATCAGCTTCTACTGCATTAGATGAAGAAGCTTCCATTGAAGAATTTATTTCTTCTATCGTTGACGCAACTTCCTCAAGCGCTGATGCTTGCTCTTCTGTTCTCTGTGACAAATCTTGGTTGCCTGATGCAATTTCCATCGAGCCGTTATTAACGATGTCCGTCGAAGTACGAACATTTTTAATAATTCCTTGTAGTTTGCCAACGAAAGCATTAAACCAATAAGCTAAATCCCCAACTTCATCCTTCGATTTCACTTCAATTCGACGGGTAAGATCTCCACCACTTTCGGCCATTTCCCGTAGTGAGTCAACTACATTTTTAATCGGATTAGTTATTGCCTTCGTTAAGAATATAGCAATTACAACACCAAAAACAATTACAGCAATTGTGACATAAATAAGCACCTGTATAGTCCTACTTGCCTGCTGGTCTGCTAGCGCAAGATTGTCTGATGTTTGAATTTCCAATAAACTATTTAGCTCAGTAATGACTCTTCTAACCTCTGCCATATGTTGTCTTGTTTCTGTTTCATAAATTTCAATAGCTCTAGATATGCCATTTTCAGCATCTGCTTCTATCACATCTAAAATCTCAATTGCTGTATTATGTAAATAGCGATGCGGCTCTTCTAATTGGACAAATGTCCGTCGAAAATCTGCTGGTAGTAATTGAAATGCTTCTGTTTCTACGACTGCATAATACCATTCTCCTAAAGCACATTTCCTATGGTCAAGCTGGCCCGTAAACTCCTCACCAGTTACAAACATATTAGCCAATCCATTAACCCAGTTAAGATGATCAACTTCTCGCTCTACAAAGAAAATAAAATCTTCCATTGTTTCTAACGCGTTAATTTGTGCTTGTTGCTGCATTTCCATAAAATAATAAACTGCTCCACCCATTGCAATAATCATAATAAAAATAACTATAAAAGCGCCTAGTAATTTCGTTCCTATATTTAGTTTGAATCTTCCAGACATATAAACCCTCCTTCTTTTTTATCGGTGTCTAATTTGCCTCTTGTAGGACATCGTTTGATTTTTTAATTTTATTGTACTCTTCGAAACTCATAATCTTATCAGGATCAAGTAGCATGATAATTCGATTATCATATTTCGCCATAGCTCTTATATGCGACGTCATGACATCACCAGCAAATTCTTGATCAATATCCTGTAAGATATCCTCTGTAAAATTCACAATATCTGATACACGTTCGACGATAATACCCATTGTCTTTTTGTTTACTTCTAACACAATTACGACGGTGTGGTTGTCATAGTCGATTTCTTCTAATTGAAACTTTCGGCGCATATCAACCACAGGTATTACATTACCCCTGAAATTAATTACTCCTCTAATGGCATGATTGGCATTAAAGACTTTTGTAAGCTTTTGGTGACGAATGATTTCTTGGACTAGCATAATACTTACCCCATATTCTTCATCGCCAATTTGAAAGGTTACAAATTGTGTAGCCGTTGTTCCTTTTTCCATTTGAACTCCCTCCTAAAACTTTTCGAAATATTTTTCGTCAAAGTTATAGTCATCTTGTTGGAATCGGTATTTTTAAATCAATTTAAGCTTGCACATCACCTCGATTAGCTTTTCTGTGTTTATTGGTTTTGAAGCGTATGCGTTTGAACCTAAATCAAATGCTTGTTGTACCATATCAGTCTCACCTAAGGCTGTTGTCATGATGATTTTCACTTGCTGGTCCTCGGTGATGTAATGCTGCTTTTCTAGGTCTCGTATTGTCTTTAGAACTTTTACCCCATCTACCTTAGGCATCATAATATCTAAGCAAATCAAATCATAGGGCTCTTTATATTTCATAGACATCATATAGGCTTCAATCGCCTCAAGACCATCTACTACTAAGTCACACTCTCCATATTCAGATAGTATTTTGTGCAAAAACTTTCTGCTTACCATATCATCCTCTGCAACTAAAATCTTTAACATTTTCTCACTCCTTTAGCTGTACTTGCAGTCCATTTAAAAGTGCTTGTTTGTTATCTTTTGCTTGTTCTATATTTTCTCTTCTTGCAGCAAGCTCAATTTTAAAAGCCAATCTTTTTAGCTCGTCTAGTTGCATTTGTTCGAGCAAGTTTTTAAGTGAATGTGCAGCCTTCTCAATTAACGTAAAAGATTTTGCAGCAAAGGCTTTGTTTAAATCTTTAACCATTTCTAACAAATGTGCTTTTGATACCACGGGAGAAGCATCCTGTTTTTCAAATACTATCTCACCGTGTTCGTCGATAGTCACTTTGTCCGAAAAACCAGCAGTAATATTCTTGTGCTCTTTCTGATTATACGCTCTATATTTCCTAATAAAGTTTGCTATTAGTTCTGCTAGTTTAGCTTTATCAAAGGGTTTAGAAACGTATTCATTCATTCCATATGCTAGGAATTTTTCGCGATCACCGTGAAGTGCAAAGGCTGTCAAAGCAATAATTGGTGTGTGATTATTTTCTCCTTCCCGCTCTCGAATGATCTTAGTGGCTTCGATACCATTCAATATTGGCATCTGAATATCCATGAGAATTAAGTCATAATGGTTATTATCATGCAGTTCAACTGCTTCTTGCCCATTTTCAGCTAAATCGTATGAATAACCTAATTTTTCTACCATCTTTGTAATGACCATCTGATTAACTTTCGCATCTTCTACAATAAGTATATGGGCTTGCTCAAGCTTTTCCTTCGTTGAATAGACTACTTGAGTTGCTTCACTATTTAGCTTTGGTGATTTACCTATTTGCAATGGTACGGTCAAGGCAAATTCACTTCCTCGCCCTTCTTCACTAATTACATCAAGCTCGCCACCCATAAGTTCAGTTAGTTCTTTACTTATTGTCAGTCCTAAACCAGTACCCCCATATTTTTTGGTAAATGAGCTATCTACCTGGGTAAAGCTATTGAATAACTTCTTCAAATCTTCGCTGGATATGCCTATACCTGTGTCTGCGACGGAAAATCTTATATATAAGTCAGTAGCATTTTTATGTGCTAGTTGAACCTTAACATTGATACTTCCATGCTCTGTAAATTTGAGTGCATTGCTAATTAGATTGTTCAGTATTTGCATGATTCGTAACCTATCCCCAATTAGATACTCAGGTATATCTTTACTGATAGAAAAACTAATATTTAACTCCTTTTCCTCAGCGTGTAGGAGATGGATCTTCTTCATTTCTGCTATCATTTCTTTGAGGTTAAAATCTTTTTTGTTAAGTTCCATTTTCGTAGCTTCTAGCTTTGAATAATCCAGAATGTTGTTGATTATTGTTAGCAGTGAGTCAACACATTTTTTTGCCGTTATCATGTTCTCTTGTTGCTCCTGGTCAAGCTCTGTTCTAAGAGTCAAATCTATCATTCCGACAATTCCATTAAGAGGCGTACGTATCTCATGGCTCATATTTGCTAGAAATTCACTTTTTGCATGGTTTGCAGCCTCAGCATCCTTCTTTGCTTGCTTCAAAGACGCTTCAGCCATTTTCCTCGATGTTATATCAAGGATGGCCCCTATATATCCTGAAAATTGATTGTCTATATCATAATAAGGGGCTCCAGTGTTAACAACATAGCGGTATTGCCCATCTGCCCGTAGTAAACGCATTTCAATTTCATAGGACTCTTGCTTTTCAAATGATTGGGAGTACAGAGTATAGTAAGCATCAAAATCCTCTGGATGAATCTTTGCCCACATCTCGACTACGGTAGCTCCTGTTTTAAGGCCAATAAAATCGAGAAAGCTCTGATTCATATAATCACTACTACCCTTATTATCCGCTAGCCATACCATAACTGGTAAAGTATCTAGCATTTTCAAACACGATTCTTTCTCCCAGTTTAAACGGTTTGCATTTTCAATAGATTGTGTTACTCGCTGACTAACATCACGAAAAACAATCGATGCTCCTGTTATCTGACCCAGTTCATCAAGAATCTTAGTACAATTGGCAGCTATATAGATTGGCAGGGAATGTTTTGTTTCCAATACTGTGTTTCTTTGAAGACCCGTTTGATGCATTCCTTCCTGAAACAGTTTTAACAGTGGGCTAGGCATTGGTTCTCCTGTTTGAGCATGAACAAGGGAGAATACGATATCAAAATCCTTCCCCAGAGCATTTTCTTGTTCCCATCCTGTTAGTGCTACCGCACTTATGTTAATATATGTAATTATCCCTTGCCTATTAACGGCAATAACTCCGTCCCCTAGGTTATCAAGGATAGCATCTTTATTTGGTTTCATGTGATTAACTATACCGTTTTCCATATTATTCACCCGTAGTGAGTTTCTCACAATCTAGAATCATCTTTACTTGATTGCCAACTCTTCCAATTGCTTTAATATATTTCTCGGAGCCTTCCCCTAAATCCGGCGGCGGCATAATATCCTCTTCGGGTATGACCATGACTTCAGATACTTCATCTACGATAAATCCTATTGTAATATCATCAATATCTATTATGATTACACAAGTTCGTTCTGTATATGGTTTCCACTTCCGCTGAAAGCGCAACCGCATATCCATTACTGGAATAATTCTTCCCCGGATATTGATAATGCCTCTAATGTATTTAGGCATGTCTGGAACCACAGTAATCGGTTGTATACCAATGATTTCTGTTACATATCCGATGTCAATACCGTATGTCTCATCTTCAAGTATGAATGTTAAATATTTATTCTTTTGCGTATCCACATCATCAATATGCTCAATTTCTAATGATTGTTCCTGAACCATAGAAATTCACCCCCCGTATTCTATCATTCTATGAGCTCTCATTTTGTTTTTTTAAGCTATCTCATGTTTAGTAGATTTTGATCGGTTATGAAGTCCTGCTATATCAATAATTAAGCTGATGCTTCCATCTCCTAAAAGCGTACACCCAGCGATACCTTCTACATTTCTAGTCTTTTTGATATAGTTTGGTAGTGCTTTAACGACTACTTGTTGTTGGGCTAATAACTCATCTAAGAATAGGCAAATCGTTTTTTCATCTTGCTCAACCATGACAAGAATACCGTCGGTTAACTCTGTTACCTTTGTCTCTACATTGAAGTATTGATGAAGCCTAACTATAGGGTAGCAGTATCCCCGTACCATTATAATTTCTCGTCCGTCAGGATCTTTTATATAATCATCTACTTTTGGTCTAAACGACTCCTTGATATTCATAATAGGGATAGTGTAACTTGCATTACCCACCTTGCAGTTCATACCGTCTATGATTGCTAGTGTCAATGGTATCTTCATTATAAATGAGCTACCCTGGCCTTCTACGCTTTCTATATGAATTGAGCCCCCAACGGATTCAAGGTTTTTCGTGACGACATCCATACCTACACCTCTACCAGAAAACTCTGTTACGTTTTCTTTCATGGAGAAACCTGCTTTAAGGATTAGGCTAAATACTTCTCTGTCTGTCATTTCTTCCATGTCTTTATCTGCAATTCCGTTTTTACGTGCTTTCTCGTAGATTTTCTGTTTGTTAAGCCCTTTACCGTCATCTTTAATAATTATTAATACATCGCTTCCAGAATTCTTAGCTTCTATGGTAATAGTACCAACCCTTGGTTTTCCTAGAGCTTCACGCTCATCGTTCCCTTCAATCCCATGATCAATGGCATTTCGAATCAGATGCATTAGTGGATCCCCTATTTGCTCTATGATGTTCTTATCCACCTCTGTTTCTTCACCAATAACTTTCAATTCCACTTCTTTTTGTAATTTTTTGCTCATATCACGGAGAATTCGTTGCATTTTCATAAATGTTGCCGATAGTGGTACCATGCGAATAGACATGACCATGTCCTGCAGTTCAATCGTTATCTTATGTAGCTGGCGAGCTGCGGTATGAAATTGATCTAAGTCTAAGTTTTTAAGCTCTGGATTCTGGGTGACCATTGCTTCTGCTATGACCATTTCACCTACGATATCCATTAATGAATCAAGTTTTTCTACACTGACACTTATCATGCCTTGGCCTTTGCCCGAAACCTGTACTTTACTATTTTGTGTAACTGCCATTTGTTGTGATGTAGGTGTTGCAGCCTGTTCTGGAATTTTTACGGCCGTACCTTCATTTGTTTGCTTAGGTGTTGAGAAGTGATACCATTCCCCTT
Source organism: Desulfuribacillus alkaliarsenatis (assembly GCF_001730225.1). NCBI lineage: Bacteria > Bacillati > Bacillota > Desulfuribacillia > Desulfuribacillales > Desulfuribacillaceae > Desulfuribacillus > Desulfuribacillus alkaliarsenatis. The sequence goes on from NZ_MIJE01000031.1 coordinate 174,059, forward strand.
CGTCCTCTATTCTTTCTATTGATAATTCTTTCATAAATAAGGTTTCGTTCAATATTTTTTCTAGCTCTTTTTGTTCTGCTTCTGTTTCAACATAAATATAAAAACCTTTTTCTTTAATTACATCTGCAGATTGTTCATTCTCAATAATGTCTTCTGGAATATAATACAATTCTTGTGCAAAGTCTTTTAGGCTATGGACAACTGAAAATGCTCTAATATTCTCCATTCCACAACCGTCATCAAAAACAATTATAGCTTTGTAACGATTACTCATTTCACTTTGTTTTTTCTTTTGTGACACGTCTGGAGCAATGTAGTATTGTTGTCGTATGTTTGTGTCTGTTTTTGTAGTTTCAACTGCATTAGGTGCATCTGCTTTTAAGAATAAAAGATATTCTTTGTTCTTTTCGATAATTATAGTGGCGTCACCATCTACTGGCTCTGCACTATTAATCTTTTCTAGCTCTGCTTTAATAAAATCTATACCCTCAAAGATTAAATCTGATAATAGAGAGCAGTCTACATGATCAAGTTTGTTTTCCCGTAGAAAGTAAAAAACATCCTCCATTGAGTGCGCCAAGTTAGCTACATCATTAAATAACATCATTGCCGAAGAGCCTTTAATCGTGTGCATGCATCGGAATATCTCAGCTATAGCAGACTCAGAAAAACTACCTTCTCTCTCACATTGCATTATTGTGGTTTCTAGTTGTTCAAGCATTTGCGTCGTTTCATATATATACATTTCTAACATAGGCGCATTGGAATATTGTTCAGACATTTTTCAATCCTCCCTCCATGTCTTCTCTGCAAAAGCACATAATAACATAGTGATAGCCTCTAAGCCTTTATCTTTCAAGGAAAAATTATAATTTTGTAAACGCCACTTCAAACACAGACGATTAAAACTACCTATAAATACATCTGCCAACAAAATGTGATCTATATCTTGATTTATTAGCTTAGAATCCTGAGCTTGTTTAATCAATTTACTAACGTAATTTGAACGGCTGTATATAATCTCCTTAATCTTTTGCTCTAGTTCTTTATCATATCTAAATTGATCGTACCCTAGTAAAACCACAGTAATAGCTGGGTAGTTTTGGTAATAAGTGGTGTACGCTTCAAAATAAAATCTGATTGACTCCATAGAATCTAATTTTTTCAATTCAATTGTTTTGTTAATATCTTGATCATATTTAGCAAAATGATCTAGCACAGATAATATAATGTCATTTTTACGAGTAAAGTGTTTATAAATTGCCCCTTCTGTAATTCCTTCCCTATTAGCAATTTCTTTTGTTGTAAGTGACTGGATGCCCTTTTCGTTCATAATATCAATTGCCGTTAATGTGATTGTCTCTCTTCTATGTAATATGTTTAACTTCACATTTCCACCCCATCTTCCGAATCAGCTATATAAGTGAGTGTTTACTTACCTTTAATATAAGTTCAATATAATACTACTAATGCCTCACATACAATAGGACTTATGTCCATATTTCCCATAAAAAAACCTTCTCAATACGAGAAGGTTTTACTATGTTTTGTTTGGCATAAACTATTTATTTGGTATAAACTAACTATTTTTCTTTCAATACTATATGTACATCAAATGCTCCTATGGAAGTCTTCATTGTCACTTTAAGGGCTTTTTGAGAAGCCATAGATAGGGATTTATATTCTCCTACAAAAATTTGTGGCGGTACAATATCACAAACGTAATTACTAGAGGTTAAATTTGTGACTGCGTTACCTCCCACTATATTAGCTATTTCACCAAGTGCCGAAGAAACAAAACTATCAATATCATCCATTTTCATACCACACATTATTTCTACCATATCTAAGGTCATTTGCTTTGGAAAGCTAAATAGAATACTGCCTCGCAAATCGCCAGTGACCCCTAATGTAACGTTTGCTTCTTTACTAGAAATCATTTCTTCAACAACGCTCATTTCACCTTTTTCCACAGGTAAATCTAGCATAAGCTGAAATACATCTTTAGTAGCCATATAGAAGGGGTTGATATATTCTACCTTCATTATTGTTCCCCTCCTTGTTTCTGTGCATATTCACCAAGTTTTTGATCAGTAGCAGCAACGTGCAAAATTAACCATGTCATGAGCTTACCACTAAACTCCTGCACAAGCTCCTCTGTATAGCCCTCTTCCTCTAAACGAACTGCATACTTACCTACAGCCTCTTTAAACTTCACGTGCTCTTGTTTATGTTTTTCCATATCTGGGTATCCGATTTTCTCCTGATATGCTTCCTCATCATCAAAGTGGAAAATAACATATTCCTGCATAAACTCCATTGTTTCTTTTACTTTATCTAACTTATCATCCCAATTACCTTTATGCTGTACAGTCTGTATAAAAGATGAAACCCTGCCAAACAATTCTTCATGCTGTTGGTCAATTACAGATACACCAATCTTGTACTTTTCCTTCCACATCATAAGCGAACCCTTCCTTTATTAGTTAATCTTTATAATATATCTTATTCTAGGTTTTTCTTTAGATTCCTGCTAATTGTCTGAAAATAGTAGCGTTCTAATCTTTTGGTAAATTATTACCGATTTATAAAATGCCTGTTTCAACAAGAGCTAGTATAATCGCTATAATCACTGGTTGATGAAGCAAATATATTTTTAAAGAGTTCCTACTTAAAAATAAGATTGGTTTGCTTTGAATCTGAAATGAAAATAGGCTTTTACGCTGATAATAGTAAACCCTATACGCTATAATCCCTAAAATAAAAACTGATAAGTATGGTGCCAGTGGATAATAATCAACGGAACGAAATCCAGGATACATAATCCCTACTGGCAGTAATAAGCTTGTATTTAACATTATCGTTTTAAAATAAAAGCCCATCAATGCATTTACCGCAGCAAGTGTAAACAATGTCCAGCTGTCAAACCTTTTTAACAGCGGGTATAACATCATACTTGTCCCAAGAAAGTGTAGTATCCCAAACCGCACATATGTATCTCCAAAAAACACAAGTGTCACAACAGTTATAGCCATACCGAAACCAAACACCTTCAAGCCTGTCCTTGCAACATTTTTGCTTGTTAGCCCGCTACTTATGCCAGATACAAACATAAATATCATAGCAGCAAGTTGCCCTTCCCAATACCAAAAACCAGATCTATAATTAATCTCATAATCAGCAAAATAGTTTAAGTCATATACCATATGAAAGATTACCATAAGTGTAATCGCCAATGCCCTAAGGACATCTATTTCCCAAATTCGATTCATTCTATCTCTCCAAACTAAACCCTAATCGGTTTTACTAGTATTAAACAATAAAATGTAGTAATATTATATTCGAGTATTACTTTAAAGATAGCTGCTTATCTTGTGACATTAGAGGAGATGCATATGTTCCAGAAATCAACACTCATTAAAGTACTTATTTTCATCCTTGCTGTAGCTGCTATTGTATTTATTTATCAATATGCATCTGGCTTCGTTCCAATTATTCTTGCTTTTCTAACAGCATTGATGCTTGAGCCGTTAGTGAAATTTATTCAAAAAAGGGGAAAATTCGAAGGTCGCTTGCCAGCTGTTGCTATTTCTTTTGTAGTTTATGTGTTGCTTTTAGCAAGTATTATTTATTTAACTGTAACGAAGATTTTTCAGCAGCTTATACGTTTACTGAATCAATTACCAAATTACATATCCGATGTTTTGATATTAAATGAATACTTAGCCACAGAAATTAATCGGTTAATTGCCGATATCCCACAAAAGCACTTAATCATAAATGAAATAGAAAAGCAAGGCGAGGTTCTGTTGACTAAAGTATCAGTATTTACGCAGAACTTGATTCCTATTATTGCTTCCTCTGTACAAGCATTACCAGCATTATTAGTAATTTTTATCGTTTATCTTATTACCGTGTTTTTATTCAGCTTGGATTTGCCACTTATTATCAAAAAATTCTATGGCCTCTTTAAAGAAGAAACAGCAGAGAAAATTGCTTATGTGTTTGATAGATTAGGAAATGTAGTCGTCGGTTTCTTCAAGGCTCAATTTTTAGTAAGTATCGTTATATTTATCGCATCTTATATCGGACTATTAATTATCGCACCTGAGCGAGCATTTATTATGGCAATTATTATCTGGATTATTGATGTGATTCCATTCATCGGTTCTATCTTAGTCTTAGCGCCGTGGATTTTATACTCACTATTACTAGGAAATACTTCCCTAGCTGTAAAGCTGATTATACTACAAATCGTACTTTTAGCCCTACGCAGAACTCTTGAGCCTAAAATCATGGGAAGACATATTGGTTTAGCAGCATTGCCAACACTATTGTCTATGTACTTTGGTATTTATTTCCTAGGTATCGTTGGGCTTGTGTTAGGACCAATAATATTTATCGCTGTTAAGTCAGCTTATGAAGCTAAGATATTTACTATTAATTATAAGTTATAAACCGACACTTTAATTAAACCAATTATACAGCTTAACCCAACGACTGACGTAAATTATCAATTGTTGGGTTTTTTATTTTAAGGATTCAAATACGCGATTAGCGTCCCACGCATCCATATCCGATTTTAATTCAGGAAGGATGTTAAAGTTATGACGTTCCATTGGAGTGACCCATGCAAAATCTTGGTGTTCCTCAGAAAGTTTGATTGCTACTGATGGACTATTACATAAATATGTAATGCCAACTACTTGCACTAAAGGATTTTTCATAAAACTCCATACCCATATAGGTCGTAATACGTCTACATCCAAATGAACTTCTTCATAAATTTCCCGTTGCAATCCAAGCTCTGGTAATTCCCCAAAGGCTAGCCCTCCGCCCGGAAGCTCCCAATAGGCAGCATCTTGCCCAGGTTTTTTAGGTCTTTGTAATATCAAAAAACGTCCGTTATGTTTGATTAAACCCTTGATGGCTAGGTGAATCTGATTGTTTTCTTTTAGCATTACGCTTCCTCCGTTCCTCTATCTCAATCCTCTAGATTATACTAGTATCTTAACAGAGTGAGAAGGCTAAGACATATAGATTATCGGTTTTTTCTATAATAAAAGAGCAAGGACTTTTACACCCTTGCTCTATATCGTCAAAAATCAAACAAACTTCTGATGACCGTTCTCAAAATCATAGCCCATTAAATTCTTACCATTATCTAAGTAGCGCTTTAAGTAAATAACGGCGTCTTCTATTAAGCTATCAATTTGTTTTTCTGTATACAGCATTCTTAGTACTGTAGGCATTACTTCATAAAATCTCTCGACTACCTTAGCATATTTTAGTTCCCCTGTGCCACTTCCTAGTTGTTTTTCCGCTTCTACAACAAAAGTTAATATCATCTTTTTTACTAGCTTTTTGTTACCTGTTTTATAGGCAATTAATGAACCAATTGCTGCTACAATGATAAACATCAAATCGATAAAGTTACTGCTTATTAGCTTCAATACTATTTCCATAATTATCACCCTCTATTAGCATCTTCATGGATTCTTTTTAACAGTAGCATTGTTGCCCAGACTGGCATTGGTTCATCAATCTTATTCAACCACAGCTCTTTATTATTCAAAAGCCCATTATCTGCCAAATACTCAATACCATCTTTTTTCCACTGTGGTGGGTTATTATTACCTTGATTATTTTCTGAATTGCTGTCAGTGTTGTTAGTTTGATTGTTTAGTGACTCTATTTCTTCTAGCTTAGCTTCGATGTCTTTGATAAATATGCTCCATCTATCAAGAAGTAGGCGCGGACAGTTTTTACCACTCCAATATTTATGGGTTTTAACTCTATCAACATCCCAGTTTCTTTTATAAAGCAATTCTGCTATTAAGTGCACGGCATTTTCCCATACATGTACTTGGTCTCCACTTTCGCAAACCTCAATACCTATACTAGAATAGTTGCCTTGTCTCGTTCCTGCATGCCAAGCTACCTCACTAAGTGGTATTGCTTCTACTGCTTGTGATTCATCAATAGCAATATGCCAGCTTGCTGACCTGTCATTATATTGATTAGTTAACCAATTACGCTCATCCATTGCCGTGCTTCTTGGATTGGCTGTATTATGGACGGTGATTGACTCCATTGTTGTTTCTATACCAGGACGTTTACTTTGTGATTTCGGTATATGCTTTACAATATATTCATACATATATTACCCTCCACTCCCCTATATAATATATTTGACCTTTCAACTTGTTATTTATAATAAAAAAAGTTTAACTTCTAGCAAATGGTACAGCTGGTATGTCGTTAAATGGATAGTCATAATCAATCTCTTCATCAAACTCTACATAGTCTAAGTAAACCATCAGCAATAGATATCGTTGTCCTGTTTCTGGATCACTTAATATAATATGATCACGTCCAGCAGCTTCAATAATCCCTTCAAATACCTTAGTATTGTTCTCTCTTCTACCCTCAAAGGTCATATAAACACGTGCTAGCTTGCCGCGATTTAAGCGTAAAATGTTTTCAATATAAGACATCTCCAATGGTAGCTGTCCTGGAGCAGGCGGTTGCGGAAGCATACCCCCAACTGGTGGAAATCCAGGTGCAGGCATTCCTGGCATTGGCCAGCCTGGCATTCCTGGCTGCATACCTGGCATACCTGGCGGCATTGTACCTGATCGTCTTTGTGGTGCCATCTGACCATACTGAGGTCCACTCATACAAGGCATATTATATGGGTTTTGCATAATATATCTTCCTCCTATATTTAAATTTCTTAAATTATGTGTGTTAAAAAACGCTATAAACTTGTGGACATTCTGCTGGTAAAGGTGTGTAAAAGCAGTGCGCTTTATATCTACCTGAATTCCACTGACTCCACCACTGCGCTGGACAAGGGCCATCTGGTCGGAAAAACCAGAGAGCAAACTCAGCTGGATTGTGCCTTTCGCCAGCTATTAATTTACGAGCTAAGCGTATATCTACTTCCCTAGCTCGTTGATAAAAGTAACCATGCTGTATAGCTTCAAAGCCGCCTGGTGATTGATATGTCATTTGTGGCACTGTCCTGATGTTTACAAAATCCAAACACTCAGAGCGGACTCTATTGACCATTACATTCCCAGCCATTAACATACCTAGCTGCCCTTCACCTTCAGCCTCTGCACGCATTAAGCGTGCAAGCATCTTGACATCTTCTTCGGTCGTTTTAATTACTGCCATAGATTTCACCTCTTTAGGTTCAATACACTAATAGAATATAAACTTTTGTCACGATTTGTGCCTATAATATTATTAAAATGCAAATAAATGGGCTTTTAGGGAAGTAAGTCGTTATAAAAAATAAAAAGACCTTGCACTCGCCTAGTTAACAAGCAAGTAGCAGGTCTTTATTACTGATATTTATAACTGAATATTTTTAACTGAAAAACATTATTTATTTAATTCATATTCCGTCCGTAGAAAATCTCAAGCATTTCTTTTTTAATACGCTGCTTGATTTTGCCACGTTCCCTAGGTGTCAGCTCTTTTTTATCTGTACCAAATAAATAGTGGTTTAAGTCGAATTCACGCAGCAACATTTTCGTGTGGAAGATGTTTTCCTGATAAACATTAACATCAATCATGTCGTATGCTTCGCGGGTTTTACCACTCATAAAATTTTGAATTGAATTAATTTTATGGTCTATATAGAACTTGTCGCCATTAACGTCCCTTGTAAAGCCACGCACGCGATAATCTATATATGCTATATCTGGCTCAAAGCTGGTAATTAAATAATTCAATGCTTTCAGAGGCGAAATTTCACCACAGGTCGAAACATCAATATCTGCTCTGAATGTACTAATACCGCGATCAGGATGGTTCTCAGGATAGGTATGTACAGTTATGTGACTCTTGTCTAAGTGACCAACAACACTTTCTTTAGATCCTGGTGTTTTTTGTTGTGACTGTGAGGTTTCACCGCTTTCAAACGATTCTGCATCAGGTCCTGGTGCTTCCGTTTGAGACATATTTACAGGTTGATCATCTTCATTAATAATCTCATTTTCAGCAACAAGCATAGTTACACTCGCACCCTGTGGATCGTAATCTTGATTTGCAATATTTAAGATATTAGCACCTATAATATTCGATACCTCTGACAGAATTGTAACTAGACGCTTAGCGTTATATTCCTCATCGATATATTCAATATACTTCTGTTTTTGCTCATGGTCTTTAGCATAGCATATATCATAAAAATTGAAGCTTAGTGTTTTTGTTAAGTTATTAAATCCATATAGCTTTAATTTCTCAACTGGTTTGATTTTCATTTGATACCCCTCCAGATTCCTATCCATATTGTTTGTTAAGTAGCACTCTCCTATACACATTGACGATTATACAAAACAGCGCCCATTATTACAATCATTATTTATTTCCGTGCGCGAGATACGGAGTACTTATGTAATAACATTTTCTAACTCTATTGCAAATAACATTTCTGATAATTCTAATTCTAACACAAATACTATTTGTAAATCGAGAAAAGGAGTGTTGTTCATGCGTCGTTTATGGTTAACAGTTTTAACTACACTTTTACTGACAGTTTTTATAGGTGGTTCTCCAGTCCTTGCAGAAATGCATACGGCTGAGAATACAAAAGCAGAAGTTAATCTGTCTGTAGAACAGAAAAATGAGTTAGCCAAGATCCATAAAGACTTATTGCAAAACAAAAAGCAACTAATCTCCAAATATGTCGAATATGGTGTAGTGACTAAGGAACAAGGTGATAAAATAACTTCTCGGTTTGATGAACGCTATGACAAGCTAGAGAAAAACGGATTTGTACCTAAATGGGATGGATCTAAAAAGCATAAGCCTGGCTGTAAATGTCATTAATAACAGCGTTCACGCAACAGGGCACCTATCATTAGATAGGGCCTTGTTGCTTTTTAAATAGTAACTAATCATTTTCTGCAAAATTGACAATACATTGTACTAAAGCTATCTTTTAAATAAGAACCAGTTAGGAATAGTTTAAGGGTAAATTAGAACCGTTAAAAGAGTGGTGATTCAATGATTGTATGGCCAGGCTTTTTAAGTGTTATTTTATTAATTAACATCATCTTTACAATTATTATTATCTTTATCGAAAGACGAAATGTAACCTCGACCTGGGCATGGGTTTTGGTTTTAACATTTGTGCCTGTGCTAGGGTTTATTCTATATTTGTTTTTTGGCAGAAAGCTCACTAAAAAAAACATGTTTAAAATTGATAAGGAGCATTATAACTATTTAGAAAAAAACATAAAAAAGCAGCAGCAATTACTTGAGAAACGCTCCACTGAATATCCAGAATTCATCCAAGAATATAGAGAATTAATCCACATGAATCTAAATCACCACTCCCCACTTACGTTACATAACGATATTGAAATAATTACCGATGGACGCTGGAAATTTGAGACTTTATTAAGTGACATCGATCAAGCTAAAGAACATATACACATGTTATATTATATAGTTCGCAACGATACAATTGGCAACGAACTACTTGTTAGGCTGGCAAAAAAAGCGAGGATGGGTGTTGAGGTTCGCTTACTATACGATTTTTTGGGCTCGAGGAATTTACCACGGAAATTGCTAGCTGATATCCGTAAGGCTGGTGGCAAGGTGGCATCCTTCTCCACATCAAGATACCCGATTCTTAATTTCGAGGTGAACAACCGTAATCATCGTAAGCTTGTTATTATCGATAGAAAAATTGGCTACATTGGTGGATTCAATGTTGGTAACGAGTACTTAGGGCTTAACAAATCCTTCGGGTACTGGCGTGATACCCATTTAAAAATAGTTGGTGAAGCCGTCGCCCACCTTGAACAACGCTTTCTGTTAGATTGGCGGCATGCGACTAAAGCTGAGATTTCCCTTGATGTAACCCCTAAGCCTCTGCACCAGTTTGGAAAAATGGGTATTCAGATTGTTTCAAGTGGCCCTGACTCTGACGTAGAGCAAATAAAATTGGGCTATATTAAAATGATTTTAAGTGCTAAGAAATATATATACATTCAGACACCCTATTTCATACCTGATGAAAGTTTATTAGATGCTTTAAAAATTGCTGCGCTGTCTGGTGTAGATATTCGCATAATGATTCCTAACAAACCTGATCACCCGTTTATATACTGGGCAACATATTCTAACGTGGGAGAATTATTAAATATTGGTGCTAAGGTATATATCTATGAAAACGGTTTTATGCATGCGAAAACGATTGTTGTCGATGACAAGATAGCATCCGTAGGAACTGCTAATATCGATGTCAGAAGTTTCCGTTTAAACTTCGAGGTTAACGCCTTTCTTTATCATTCTGATAGCTTATCGCGCTTACGTATTATATTTGAAAAGGATATAATACAATCTACAGAACTAACCTTAGAATTATACTCGCAGCGCTCACTCTATATACGCTTTAAAGAGTCTATCTCACGCTTATTATCACCTATTCTCTAATTCTCTAATTCTCTAATTCTCTAATTCTTTAATTCTTTAATTCTTTAATTCTTTAATTCTTTAATTCTTTAATTCCCTAATTAAAAACTACGCCAAGCAATTTAGTTTGCTTGGCGTATATTATATATTGCCTTAGTATACTGTATATTACTTTAGCACTTTATCCATTCTTTGTAGCCCTATCTTTAGCATACTGTGTGGGCAAGCGAAGTTCATGCGCAGAAAACCTTCTCCACCCTGCCCGAAGGTGCTTCCCATATGTAACGCTACCTTAGCTTCCTTTACTAAGCGTTTTTGAATCTCTTCGTCACTTGCACCCGTTGATTTTATATCTAACCACGCTAGGTACGTTCCTTCTAGCTGTACAAGCTTAACTGCAGGCCAATTTGCTTGTACGTGCTGCTCAATTAACTGTAAATTCCTATGCAGATATACCATTAAATCAACTAGCCATCGTTCACCGTGTGTGTACGCTGCCTCTAATGCAATTAAGCCAAAAATGTTATTGTCATTGAGTCCAGCGTTATTAATTTCAGTAATTATTTGTTTACGCTTTTGTTTACATGAAATTATTAGGTTAGATATATGTAGTCCTGCCAGATTAAAGGTTTTCGTAGGAGCTGTGCATGTAAAGGTGATGTTAGCAATCTCTTCACTAATTGAAGCCGTTGGTATATGTTTGTAATCAGCAAACACTAAATCCCAATGAATTTCATCTGAGATAATGAATACATCGTGCTTTAGACATAGCTCACCCATTTGTTTAAGTTCATCTTTAGTCCATACCCGTCCAACTGGATTATGAGGACTGCATAACAAGAATATTTTTGTCTTCGGATTTGCTAGCCTTTGTTCTAAATCATCAAAATCAATTTTATAGCTTCCATTCTCGTATACTAATTCATTGACCGATAGCTCTCGTTGATTAGAATTCACAATCCTGGCAAAGGGATGATAAACTGGCTGTTGAATTACAATCTGGTCACCTACATTAGAGAATGTACGCATTATAAGTGTAATCCCATAAATCAATGTCGGTAATGTTAAAATCCAGTCTTGATTTACCTCCCAGTTATGACGATTGGTAATCCAGTTTGTAATCGACTCTTTATAAGACCGTCCAGGTAGTGTATAGCCATATATTCCATGCTCTGCGCGATTTGCTAATGAATCTATGACAGGCTGAGGACTTTTAAAATCCATATCAGCTACCCAAAAAGGCAGCACATCATCCTCCCCAAAAATACTTTTACAATTCCATTTCATCGTATTTGTGTTTGCGCGATCAATAACTTCACAAAAATTATGACCTGATACAAACTCATTCTTTTCATTATCCTTTATAATATTCCTCATGTACGTCATTCCCCTTTTTCTGCTGTTCAGTCTTTGCATGATTTATAAACGTTCCTTGATCAATCTCTGCAAAAGCTTGCTTTAATTCATCGTCTGTATTCATAACAATTGGCCCACCCCAGGCAATTGGCTCTTTCAAGGGCTTAGCAGCAAATAGTAATAAGCGAATTCCCTGGTTAGAACTTCGGACAACAAATTTTTCACCAGCTTCAAAAAGAACTGCACGTTTGCTATCAATCTTCTCCTCTTCGAAAAACGCTGACCCTTCGACAATATAGATAAATAGCGTTTTATCGTTATCCGTTTCCATCGACCAAGTACTATCTGCAGCTAACTTAACATCAAGAAATTGCATATCCACATAGTCTGCTTTCATAGCACCGTTGATGCCTTTGTAGTTACCTGACAAGACCTTAATAATGCTATTTTCCTCTTCTACCGTAGGTATTATTTCAGAAGTAATATCGTTATATTTTGGCTCTGTCATTTTATCTTTTTTCGGTAAGTTCAGCCAAAGCTGCACTCCGAGCATTCGCTCTGAAGGTTTTGGCATTTCTTGATGTATTATACCGTTGCCAGCTGTCATCCATTGGCAATCACCGTCTGTTATTACCCCTTTATTACCCAGACTGTCGCCGTGCTCAATCTTACCAGAGATTAGATAAGTTACAGTTTCAATGCCTCTGTGTGGGTGCCACGGAAAACCTTTAGTATAATCATCAGGGTTCAAGGAATCAAATGCGTCTAGCATTAAAAATGGATCAAAATCATATACAGTCGGTCGACCAAGTACACGTACCAATTTAACTCCAGCGCCATCATGTTGAGTATCGCCCGTAACTATGCTTTTAACTCTCCTGTATTTCTGAATTTCCATATCTAATCGCCTCCAACTATAATGTTTCTAGCGAGCTCCGCCGCCGCCTCCACCACTAAAGCCTCCGCCTCCACCGCCAGAGAATCCGCCGCCGCCTCCGGAGCCCGAAGACGTTTGACTCGTAGCTGTGCTGATGGATTTCTGGACACTTTGACTTATGGTGGTAGTCATATTGTCGATGTTGTTACCTAGACTTGCCTGATTCATTGCATGTACGTTGTAGTAGTACCAGCCATGCCCGAAGCGGTAGTTGTCTTGCTGTAAATTCGGGTAAACAAGCTGTAGTTGCTCAATAACCTTCTTAGCGACACCGAGTGGAATCGCATACACTAAATAATGCTCCCAAACCACCAATGATGGAATGTCATGACGATCCATATTTGAAAAATGCTGCAAAAATCGTCTAAAGGCTTGCCATTTCACATACTGCTCCTGCCCTTCACGCGACCTGCGTTGGTGAAAGATTAAGCTTATAATATAAATAACACTTGCGATTATTAGTGCTATAGAAGCAGCAATGAACTGACCGTCTATAGCTATCTGCCAAATCATTATTATAATACCTAATATAAAGCCAACCACTCCAGCAATTGCGTGCTTTCCTACATTACCTGAAGAAGGCGCTTCGAAAAAACGGTGGCTTCTCGCCTGTTTTTGAACTTTCTTTTTCCATGCATCCCAAAACTTCATGAACGCTTTATCATGCTTTTCCGAATAGGTTTCTAGCTCATGAAAGGTGACTGTTTTATTATCCGTTGCTACATCTTCGAATAATAGCTGTAGCACCCTCTGTTCATGGTCAAGTAAATCAGTATCTTTTATTGATTTAGAGGGGTGTAATGTTAGCTTGTAATCAATTGCCTCTGTTGTACGGAATAGCCCCTTAACATCCCTAGTCGTTTCTTCAATACTAAAGTAGCCTCGTCGAGCCAAATCCATAATAGTAGCTGTAAAATCCTCTGCCCTTACGTTATCAAAGCGCCATAAGCAGCCTAGCTCAGCAGGTGTGTATGCACCAGGAAGCTCACGGTAATAATCTCCCTCAAATGACGCTTTATAGGCTTTCCCATGACGAGACCACATTATTATGCTGTACACCAATCCTGTTATAAAAATGATTGGTACGAGAATCCAATTCACCCTAGCTTGCTCTCTTCGCTTATTGGCTTCGTCGGCCCATTTTTGCTCCTGCTCTAAAATTAATGGTAATGCCAGTTCGCCTGTCTTGTTGGTTGCTGCTGGAACAAGTTCAACTGGGAATGTAACTCTCCCCGTTAAAGATGCTCTAGCTGATAATCTATCTATATCCCACGTTACAAGCTGTGTATTATTGATTGTCACATTGCCGTGAAGTGGACCGTGTCCCCATGCACGGATATCGTTTTCCTGCGCGCCTTCAGGCAATTTCAGGTTAATCTCTACCTGCTCAACACCAACCTCCCAGTCATCTCCAATAAACTGGTAGTAGAGCTCAGCCACATCCTCATGAACCCTAACAACATTAAGCACTCTATATTGTAATGTGAATGTGCGTTGTTCATCCGTCGCCTCAAAACTCCAATCAATATAGACGGACTCAGGTTGACTGTCAACTAAATATGTACCTGGAGGCCCAAATTCGGTTCCTGGATTAAATTCATAGGGCTGGCCGTTTTCTAACACAATGATATCTACAATTTCTTCACCAGGCTGCGTGTATATCCATTGATAAAGACCATAGAAACTCCCATTAAAGTTAGCAGTCCGCTCTTCTGTCACGAGCATAGATCCATCTTCTAATATCTCTGCTTCTATATTTAACTCAGGAAAGCTATATGAGCGAGCCTCAGCATGCTCAGCAAAACTTAGCAAAGTAAACATAGCTATCGCAACTATAATTGTTAACTGTAGTAACCATTTATATCTATACATACTCGACCCTCCAAAATCATCTATCTATCAAGATTTACGTTTACTACCTGACGGGCGCCGCTATCTTCGCTTATGTTAAAGTATTGTGCCGATTGAAACTGGAACAAACCCGCTAATAGATTATGGGGAAACATCTCAATCTTTGTATTGTATTTTTGAACTGTATCGTTATAGAACTGACGAGCAAAGCTAATTTTACTTTCTGTGTTAATTAACTCCTGCTGTAGCTTGCGAAAGTTCTCGTCAGCCTTTAAATCAGGGTAGTTCTCTGCAACAGCAAACAGAGTCTTCAATGTGCTTGCTAACATATTCTCTGCACCTGCTTGCTCATTTATGTCATCTGCCGCTAAAGCGTTGGTTCTAGCTTTTGTGACATTTTCTAGTGTTTCTCGTTCATGGCTAGCGTAGGCCTTAACTGTCTCAACTAAGTTAGGGACTAGATTGTACCTCCGCTTCAGCTCTACGTCTATTTGAGCCCAAGCATTGTGTACACGTTGCCTTAAGGCTACAAACTGGTTATATAAAAATGCTATTACTGTACCAATAAAAACAATGATAATAATTAGTGCTATTGTTGCTGTACTTGACATAGATAGTACCTCCCCAAATAAAAAACATAACTCTATCTCAGTTATACTGAACTAAGTTTTCTTTATTATATAATAATACCGCAAAAAAGAAGCCAATTACCATGTAATTTTGATAACTGACTTCTACTTATAACATTAGTTAGAATATTTGGCTCAAGAACTCTTTTGTACGTTCGTGCTGTGGATTGTTAAATATTTGCTCAGGTGTACCTTCCTCTACTATAATTCCTTCATCAACATAGACTACCCGATCAGCAACCTCCCTAGCAAAACCCATTTCATGGGTTACGACCATCATCGTCATTCCTTCGATGGCTAAGTCTTTCATAACCTGCAGTACACCGCCAACAAGCTCCGGATCTAATGCTGACGTAGGCTCATCAAACAGCATTACCTTTGGGTGCATGGCTAGTGCCCTAGCAATCGCGACACGCTGTTTCTGTCCACCTGAGATAACAGAAGGATACACATCTGCTTTATCTAAGAGGCCTACCTTATCTAGCATTGCTCTCGCTTCTTGTTCTGCCTCAGACCGCGGTATTTTCTTTACTTGGGTCAGGCCCTCCATGACATTACCTAGCACGGTCATATGAGGAAAGAGATTAAAGTGCTGGAATACCATCCCGACTTCCTGCCGAAGCAGGTGTAAATCTTTGCCCTTAGGATTAATTGTTTTGCCATCTATAGTTATTGTGCCTTTTTGCGGACGCTCTAGAAAGTTGACGCAACGTAGCAATGTGCTTTTCCCTGATCCACTGGCTCCTATAATAACGACAACTTCACTCTCTTTAACTGTAAGGTCGACACCCTTTAAAACTTTGACATCACCATACCATTTATATAAATCTTTTATTTCTATCATGTTTTTCATATTATTCTGCCTCCCATTACTGTCTATGGTCACTGATACTCATGCGATGCTCAACCTTACCTACTATATACGTAAACACGCTCGTCATAATTAAATAGTAGACGGCTGCTACTACAAGCATCTCCATCATCATAAAGTTTGACGACGCTAGTTGTCTTGCACGTAATAACAGCTCAGCAACGGCAATTGTACTTGCTAGGGATGAATCCTTTAAGGCAATAATAAACTGGTTGCCAAGTGGAGGTACAGAGCGTTTTACAGCCTGTGGTAGAATAATCCGTTTCATTGACTGCCAGGATGTCATACCAAGGGAAAGGGCAGCTTCCCGCTGTCCACGGTCTACCGAAGTGATAGAACCACGGAAAATTTCAGCAATGTAGGCCGCGTTGTGTACACCTAGGGCAATAATAGCTGCAGGATAGCTCGGAATATCAACAACGGACGCTAGTCCATAGTAAATAATGAAAATCTGTAGTAATAATGGAGTTCCGCGTATGATAAAGATATAAAAGCGCGCTGGCCAGTCTAAAAACCATATTTTCGAAGTCCGCATTAAACCTACGATTAATCCTAGAACCAAGCCAAATAAAATACCAAATGTCGTAATCTGTAGAGTAGCTATCGCTGCCATTCTAAAAAGTGGTAGGAATTCTGGAACCACTGTAAAGTCCCATGGTACTTGCACATTCATTTTTCTCCAAATAAATACAAGCAATATATTAAATAAAATAACCCCGATAATAGATTTTCTGTTTGCTTTAATATTAGATAATATTGTTTGCAATCTTGTCTTTCGTGGTGTTTCCATAATTTCACCGTCCGTTATATTATTAAAAAAGTTCACTACCTTTGAACATACATTAAGAAAGAAAAACACAGCCCTTCATAGATAAACCTACAAGAGCTGTGCCAGTTTATTGAGCCGTTATTTTACTGTAATATCCTCACCGTTGTGCCATTTTTGGCTAATAGACGTTAAGGTTCCATCTTGGTGCATCTCTTGAAGTATTTGGTTGAGTTCTTCTAATAACTCTTCATCGTTTTTATTAACAGCAATAGCCATTTCCTCTAGGCGTAATAACTCTCCAGCTAATGTCAGTTGTTCTCCACCAGAAATTTGCTCCATTCCACCTAAGGCAACCAATCTGTCTGTAATTACTCCATCAATACGTCCATTGATTAACTCCATAAGTGTTTGGTTATCATCCTGATAAAGTCTAACCTCAGCGCCTAGTTCAAGGGCGTCATCTTCAAATGTAGTTCCAGTAACAACTCCAATTACTTTCCCGTCCATATCAGCTGGATTCGTAATCCCAGAGTCTTCACGCACAACTAACTGCGCCCCAGAATAGTAATACGGAATTGTGAAATTAACCACTTCTAGACGATCGTCTGTAATTGCCATACTCCCAAGAATGCCGTCATATCGTCCCGCACGTAGTCCTTCAATCAGACCATCCCAATCAGAGGTAACATAATTTAGCTCTACTCCCATACGCTCTGCAATCGCAGCGCCAGTATCAACATCAAATCCTACCACATCGTCACCTTCATAGAAGTTAAATGGTGGATATCCCCCACTTCCAACTACCGTTAATTGCTCTGCATCATCCTGTGCTCCGCAACCAACCATCACTACGAACGATAACGCTAATATTGCAGTGAGTACGAGAAAGCCTTTTTTAGTTTTTAGCATAATTCTTGATTCTCCCCTTTGTTTAATCTATATATCTATCTGCATTGCTATAAACAATAGATATATATAAGTGTATTATAGGTAAGTTGTCCATCTCAAATGGGTTAAGCTAGGCTTATTTAGTCTATTACGGCCTCAGTCAAGCTGAGTTTAGATGCAATTTAGAATCCATAAAGATACCTTCATATGCTCTCTTATGCTCCCAATTTGGGTTTGGTTGCCATATTAAAAGAAGTGATGGCTCGATATCAAAAATCAATATCGTTGCCATACACCTCTTTTAATTCAATGTGTGTTGCACTATTGTATTTATTTAGACCTCTATTCTCTAATAAGTGGCTCGTCAATCATGTAGTGACCCATTAGAGTCTCCGCTTTACTACCTTCAACCAGGATTTGAACTTTATTGATACCTTCTAAATCTGTTAATGTATTTACTAATTGAGTTAACACAAGGCCTTCCTGCATAGATCCACCATTTAACCCTTCTCTAGAGAAGTTTACAAACGCTGTATCATTTGCACTCTCAACACTAAGGATTGTGAGCCTGTCTAGTTCTGTCATTAGGTTAGTATCCTCTGGCTCTTGCTGAAGTTTTTCAACAACTCGCTCAACTAGTGATTTTGCTCCAATGTTGACCTGCACCTCAACTGGAATTACAGCTTCAAGCTCTGGGTTTCCAGTTACTACATATTCATTATTGATAAAGTAGATTGTTACTGTCTTTGTTTCCACGTCAGGTGTTGGATCTACGATAGTATCGCCATTTGTTCCATTCTCTCCATTGATTTCATCTCCAACGCCACCATTGTCTACTGTGCCATTTTCAACTCCTGGAGTTTCCCCTCCGTTTGGTGCTGGTTCAGCACCGTTATCTCCACATGCTACTAGAATCATTAAACTTATCATAGTGATGAATATAAGATACATAGTTGTACGTATTTGTTTGCTAATATTTAATTTCATTTTGTTACACTCCTTTCGTATTGTTATTACATACTATAAACAATATTTGTAAAGAAATTCTAAAGAAAAAAGTAAGAATCTCTAATTGTTATGATGAATGTTGTACCTTTCCCATACTGGCTTTTCACATCAATATCCCAATTGTGCAGCTCTATAATCCTCTTTACGATTGACAATCCTATACCTGCGCCGCCTAACTCCCTCGATCTAGAGGTTTCTACGCGATAGAACTTTTCAAATATTTGTTCAAGGTGCTCTGGCTTTATACCGATACCATTATCAGATATATTTATACGCAATCCTTTTTGCGTGTTTTCTGCGTAAATGCGTATCCATCTGTCCAGCTTTTGAGTATCCGAGTATTTAATCGCATTATCTATAACATTGACCCAGACATCGATAATTCTTAATGGATCGCAATCAATTTGAAAGTCAGTTTCCAATTCTTTTATAATTGTGATGTTTTGCTGCTCAGCGATTGGTTTGACAATTTGTATTGCCTCATCAAGGGACTCTTCTAGAGATACCGTTGATTTCTGAAGTCCGCGCTCTTCTAGCTTAGTCAATGTAAGAATTTCTTTGATTAAGTGGTTCATGCGGTCAATTTGGCCATCGATATCTCGCAAATACTCATCAACAAGAGACATATCCCTTTCTCCATGGCTGATGGCATCAATTAAGCTTTTTATAGAAGCCAGTGGAGTTTTAAGCTCATGGGAAACATCACCAATAAATTGTGTTCGACCTTTATCGATACGTTCTAGTTCTTTGCTCATTTTATTAAAATTATTAGCTAGCTGCCCTATCTCGTCATTACGTCGTATATCTACGGTAACACCGAGCTTTCCTTTTCCAAGTGCTTGCGCGCTTTTTGATAGCTTTTCAATCGGCCTTGCTAAGGTAATACTGCCTACTATTGCTATTAGAAAACCGATTACACTGGCCGCCATTACAATTCTGAATAATGAGCCTTTGTACTCCGCTAGCTGGGTAAATAACGGTGTAACGTCCTTCGACGCAAATACTACTCCATTAACCTGCCTAGCACCACTAACTTCCTGTATAACAGGTACAGCGATTTGCAAAATTTGCTTATCTACTTGTGAGTAATAACCTATACCCTCACGTCGTTCTAATGCGCTTCGAATTTCATTGTTATTAATAATATTACCTTCTAGCAGGAAAGCACTATCTACTATTACTTCCCTATTATGATTCAAGATAAGAAAGCGAGCGTCTACTGAGTTGCTATATTGTGTAGCAAGCTGCCTTATATTTAATACATCAGTTTCTTGTTCTATACTGATGTTTGCTAGTACATTAGAAGCTTTCAAGACATTCATTTCTACTTCTTGAAAAATCGCCTGCTCTGTTTGTTCAACTGATAAATAGTAAATAAACCATAACGGCAGTCCTAATAGAATGATATAGGTTATTAACAGTTTTAATTTAATGGATATCCGCATTATGCCTCATCCTTACTGATATAATACCCAACGCCCCATTTGGTTAGAATAAGTTGATTTTTATCCTTTAATTTTTCTCTGATATTTTTCACATGAACATCAACAGTTCGCGTATCATAGCATGGTTCACCCCATACCAGTTCAAAGATTGTTTCTCTTGAATAGACGCGACCCGGATTTTTACTTAGTAATTGCAAAATATCAAACTCTTTAGGTGTCACATTAATTTCTTTATTGTCTCTTAAAACACGACGACCGATATAGTCAATTGTGATATTATGTCTAGTCAGCTGCTGGTTTGTCCGGGTACTTTCTGCCTCTATATTCTTTCTCGCTCGGCGCAGTATTCCCCTCATTCGGGCAATCAGTTCCCTTGTATTGAATGGTTTAGTCATATAGTCATCAGCCCCTAGCTCGAGGCCAACAATCTTGTCGATTTCTTCATCCTTAGCCGTGAGCATAATTACTGGTATATCAGAAAACTTACGAATTTCTCGAAATAATGAAACTCCGTCCAGCTTAGGTAGCATCAAATCAAGTATGATTAAATCATGCTTTCCAGACTTCCATTTCTGAAAACCTTCTTCACCGTCATGGGCAGCATCAACAAAGAAGCCCTCTTGTTCGAGGCTTCTTGTCAATCCTTTTACTAATATTTTTTCATCCTCTATAATGAGAATTCGCTCAGGAATCATTAGAACTCCCCTCCACCAAGCATGATTCACAAATATAAATTGACTATATTAGATTTGCAAACTTATTTCTACTGATTTAAGCTATGGATTCACTATATTAACAGGCTTACCTGAGATAAATGCATGCAAGTTATCGACAGCCATATTCATGAGGCGCTCCCTAGCTTCCTTAGGTGCCCAGGCGATATGTGGTGTAATAATGCTATTCTTTGCCGTTAATAACGGGTTATCTGCTTGCATTGGTTCGACCGACACAACGTCTACTGCAGCTCCTAATACCTTTCCGCTGTTAAGGGCTTCAGCTAAGTTTGCTTCATTGATTAGTGGGCCACGAGCTGTGTTTATAATAATTACTCCGTCTTTCATCTTAGCAATCGAGCTTTTATTAATCATCCCTTTATTGTTTTCTGTAAGTGGACAGTGAAGGCTAATAACATCGGATTGAGCGAACAATTCATCAAGTCCCACGAATTTCAACCGCTCATTTTCTAGCTCTGGTTTAGGTGTGCGTGTATGTACGACTACGTTCATACCAAAAGCTTGGGCAATTTTTGCCGTGGCTTGACCGATGCTTCCATAGCCAATTAACCCTAATGTTTTATTTGCTAGCTCGATTAATGGATGATGCCAAAAACACCAGTCTTTATGATTAGTCCATTCACCATTTCGTACCGCTTCACCGTGAGCACCAACATGATTACAAACCTCAAGTAATAAAGCAAATACCATCTGTGCCACAGCGTCAGTTCCATAACCAGGTATATTTGAAACAACAATGCCACGATCTTTGGCTGCTTCTATATCTATTACATTGTAGCCAGTAGCCAGTACACCTATATACTTGAGATTTGGTAATAGATTTAGCATTTCCTTCGTAATCGGTGTCTTATTTGTTAAAATTGCTTCGGCATCTTTGGCTTGATCAACTATTTTTTCAGTATCTGCTGGATTGTAGCTAATTCGGTCATGTACAGTTAATTCTCCTAATTTTTCAAATCCTCCCCAGGATAAATCGCCTGGATTTAATGTATAGCCATCTAATACAACAATTTTCATATGCATTTGCCCCTTCCAAATTTGTTTAGCTTAATTATATCTTCTTGATGAAATTAGTTCTTCCTTTTATCTGTTTTAATTTTTTTCCGTATTATAATTTTCTCTATAGTTGTTAAGATTTAAACTTGCTTATTCGCATTATTATAATACTATATAATCATAGATATCTATGCATTATTTGCCAGTTATAAGCTAATTCTATACGTATTAGTACACTTCTAATTAAGAAGCTAAGTAAAGAAATTTCCAACTATCAATAAGGAGGTTGTCTATGGTACAAAGACCGAAACCAGAACCATTTCGCATTAAAATGGTCGAGCCTATAAAAATGATTTCTAGAGAAGAAAGGGAAATTGCATTAAAGCGGGCAGGCTATAATCTGTTTAGCTTGCGCTCTGAAGAGGTTTATATTGATTTACTAACGGATAGTGGGACTGGTGCAATGAGTGATTACCAGTGGGCAGGCTTGATGTTAGGGGATGAAGCATACGCAGGTAGTAAGAACTATTACCATCTAGTTGACAACGTAAAAGATCTTTTTGGTTACAATTATACAATTCCAACTCACCAGGGTAGGGGCGCAGAACAGGTATTATTCCCTGTATTATTAACAGAGGACAAGCCATACTCCATTAGTAATTTCCATTTCGACACGACAAAAGCTCATGTAGAATTGGCTGGAGGTAGAGTTATCAATATTTTAACAAGTGAAGCCTTTGAAACCCATATTGAATCCCCATTCAAGGGCAACTTTGATTTAGATGAAGTGGAAGCATTTATCACTGAAAATGGTGCAGATAAAATAGGCATGGTTGTTATCACAGTTACATGTAATAGTGCAGGCGGACAACCAGTTTCCATGGAAAACATCCGTAAGACCAGTCAATTAGCAAAGAAACACAACATTCCTGTAGTTATGGATGCCGCTAGATACGCAGAAAATGCCTATTTTATTAAACAGCGCGAGCAAGGTTATGGACAAAAGTCGATTAAGGAAATTGTTAAAGAAATGTTTAGCTACGCTGATTGCTTTACCATGAGTGCAAAGAAAGATCCATTAGTGAATATTGGTGGTATTCTAGCTTTCAAAGATAATGAAGAGTTATTCAGAATCTGTCAGTCACGGACTGTACCTTATGAGGGCTTCCCTACATACGGAGGGTTAGCTGGTAGAGATATCGAAGCACTAGCTAGGGGTTTAGTTGAAAGCATTGACGAAGATTACCTAGATTATCGTATCAGCCAAGTGAAATACTTAGGTGATAGACTGGATGAGGGAGGAGTCCCTTATCAGAAGCCAACTGGTGGACATGCGGTGTTCGTCGATGCGAAGAAAATGCTACCACATATTCCTTATTATCAATTCCCTGGACAGGTATTAGCCAACGCCCTGTACCTAGAGTCAGGAGTTCGTTCCGTCGAGATTGGCTCGCTACTGCTCGGCCGCGACCCTGATACAGGTGAAAATTTAGAGTCGCCCTTTGAATTGTTGCGATTAACAATCCCACGCAGAACATATACAGCCTCTCATATGGATGTTATCGCTGATGGATTGATTGCCGTAAGCAATTATGCTAACCAGCTTAAAGGTCTAGAATTCTCATACGAGCCAGAGATATTAAGGCACTTCACAGCCAGACTGCAGCCAATCAATAATTAAACTACAGCCTATCAATAGCTAGTATGCATACTATCAATAGTTAAGCTGCAGTAAAAGATATATAATGTTGAATAACACAATAATTATTAAGGAGAGAATTTATTATGGAAATTATTAATACGAAACAGGCAGCACCAGCAATTGGACCTTACTCCCAGGCTGTAAAAGTTAATGGAATGGTGTTCACAAGTGGCCAGATACCGTTCACATCTGAAGGTCAGCTTATAAGTGATGACGTGCAGGAGCAAACTAAGCAATGCTTAAATAATGTAAAAGCGATTCTTGAGCAAGCTGGCACAAGCATGGAAAAGGTAGTTAAATGTACAATATTCATAAAGGACATGAACGATTTTCCTAAAATAAATGAGATTTACGGCTCGTTTTTCAACGAACCGTTTCCAGCACGAAGCTGCGTAGAAGTTGCGCGCTTACCTAAGGATGTATTGGTAGAAATTGAAGCTATCGCATTAGTATAACTACACCTGACGATTGCCATTAACCATAGGGGGTGTCGCAAAGCTAGTTAATTAGTTTTGCGACACCCCCTCATTTTCCTTAATTCTCCTTAAGCTATCTTAATCTTGCTTAGTTATAGACTTATAACTATTTAATATGTCATTAATGTCAATGTAAGAAAGGATTCTCATAAAACACTCTACAACCTTAGGATCAAACTGTTTCCCAGATTCCGCTTTGATTCGATTTGTAGCCACTTCTACACTCATTGCCTTTCTATATGGGCGATCAGTCGTCATTGCATCAAAGGCATCTGCGACAGCAATTATTCTTGCAACTAACGGTATTTCTTCACCCTTAAGCAAACCTGGATATGCAGCATATGGCGGCATAATGTTTCCATCCCATCGCTCGTGGTGGTATAGAACAGCAGCTTTAATAGTTTTGTAGGACTGAATTTCTGCTAATATATTTGCCCCTATAACTGGGTGCTGTTTTATCTCATAATATTCCTCATCCGTCAAAGCACCTGCTTTGTTTAATATATGATCTGGAATCCCTACTTTACCAATATCGTGAAGTAAAGCACCAATATACGTTTCAAATATTTCCTCCTCAGACAACCCTAATTCATTTGCAATTAGCACACTTATACTGGTAACACGACGACTGTGGTCTCCTGTATAATAATCCCTATAATCTATTGTTGCTGAGAATGCTCTAGTAATGCCTTCAAGTAAGCTCTGAATATTTTTTCTTTCTTGATCTAGTAGTTTATTCGTTTCTTTGAGATCATCTGTACGCTTCGCTAGTTGATGGTGTAGTGATTTGTTCCACAGATAAAAGATGAATGTTGCTGTTAATAGAATATGCCCCACCACAGCAGCATAATACCAAAACGATTTCTCTGAATATGTTCTGTAACCTACAATACCAAACCATTTATTATCTAAAACTGCTATTGTGCCATTTTGTTCAAGCTGATAAAGCGCTTTATTGAGAATATCTCGCGTGTTTTTTTGGCCTTTTGGTAAAGCCATCGCATAATATCCTGTAGACTCCTCTATCGCACTTACCGAATAGTATTGATCCTGCGTATGTAGCCGCAAAAAATATAAGGCAGTCATTTGATTCTCTATCCATACGTCTCCAACTCCATTCACCAATAATTCTAGGCCTTCAATGGGATCTTTAACTGTGTGTATAACTCCAGCATTCCAGCTTTTTGCCAAAGTATGGGTTACGGAATTTTCTTGAACTATGACCTCTAAATCTTGTAAATCCTCTAAGGATATTTCACCTAAATCGTGCCGATAAACAAGTGCTTGAGTCGTAATTAAGTATGGGTTAGTGTAAAGGAATCTCTCTTGCCTATCGTCAGTGATTTTCATTCCAGTGATTACAACTGACTCCCCTGCTTCTAACAAGCTAAGTGCTTCCGTCCAATTCATCTGTTGATAACGAACTTCAATATCTAATATCTGCTTAAGGTAGTAAAGCAGGTCCGCTTCATAACCCGAATACCCCCTATTTCCAACATAGGAAAAAGGGGGATATGCCTCGTCGCCAATAAATAGGAGCTCTTGACTACGGGCATCCATGTGTTGTTTTTCCGCTTCAGTTATTTGATTCTTTAATGCTGGATTTAACTCAGATGCATACCAAACTGCAAATACAATAGTGATAACAATATATACAATCACAATCAATTTTACTTTGTAGCTGATAGCCTTCACTTCCCGTCCCTATTACAACCTATCTGCCACCATTATAGTACAAAGTAAGACAATACTCTATTAGTATTTTGCAAAATTATAGTAGTCTTCGAGAGATTAACTAGATAGTAGTCTATTAATAGCTGAACTAGTTAATAAATTCTATTCCATATTCACCGTGCTCCACTTCTAAATTTGCTGGTACTTTCACCAACAACATCCTAGATCCAAAAATTGCCCTGTTAGCATTATAATTAGTATCTACCAATGGTGATGATGTAAGGAATTGTCCAATCACATATTCCTGCTTAAAGTTTGCAAAATATAATTCATACGGCAATGCTTCTTGAATTATTAAACGATTACCTTCAATCCTTACATTTGGCGCCTTAATGTCCTCAGTTAAATCTATACCGCGTAATATTGTTCTTGTTGTATAGCTATAGATCTGAATCTCACCTTCTAAATCTTCACTCCTCTCTGCCATAATCCATACATTTGCAGGCATACCTTGGGAGTCAGTAATTCTTAGCAAGTCATCATTATAATCAAAACTCCATTGACCATTACGAATTATACCTTCAGATTCCTCAAGCTTTCCTTGCTTAGCAATTTCGTAAAAGTTATGTGAATAATATTCTTCACTTGCGAGTTCGGACCCACTGATAATATCCTGTTGTATAAATTGATCTTTAGGTAGCATATAGAATATAGCTATAGCAATTAGTAACAGTACTGTATATCCAGCCAACAGCCAACGTACCCGTTCGAAGTTAAACCCTCCCATATTATTAACAGAAAATCGAATTAGAAATAATGCAGCGATAAATATAACAATCAAAAAGATTGGCATGATTAAAGCCATTATTTTCGCACCTCCAGACGGTCAGACAGTAGAGTAGCACAAGCAAAAAACACCGCAGCTGTCATTAATACCTTCAGAACAAAAACTGCAAATGAACTTTCTTGAACAAAAAACTGTACAACGCTTACTACAATACTGTTATCTGGTGATTTCAAGCGTGCCTCGTAAAGCATCCCACCAAATATAAAGGTTGGTATTAATACGACAAAAATTCTATTGATTTGAGCAATCATACCAAAGAAATATCCTATACTCATAACTAAAATCATATAAAAAGTTACAGCTAGGATACCAATTACAAGTTCATATGGCGTTAGGAAGAAGTTCTGAATCGTTAAGTTTTCAGCCCCGCGCATGAAGAATACTATTATTTTTAGCACAAAGGTTAATAGCATAGCCCCAATTCCACCAGCTAGAGAAATCGTTAATAAATATCCAATATTCGATAAATTGCTCGTTAAACGATTTGATACTAGGGTAAAGTCGATATCTCTATACGTTGTTGTAGTAAATAGAATCGCTATAACAAAAGCCCATATAAACGTAAAGATGATAATAATATCCCCAGAGTAAGTTTTAACGCCCATCACTATGCCATCGGAATGGGTTCGCATATCGCCTACACCACCGAAGGAAAACAACAAACCTACTAATTGTACAAGAATCATTGAAAACAAAAGTCCCATATATGCCTTCAACTTATAAAGGTATTGTTTTTTTGTAAGCTCTTGAGCATTAGCTGCGATTAAAGACATCATCAATACCTCCCTTGTTCTTTTGTGTCAGATAGACGCAGATGTCATTTGTAGAAACGGCAGATATCTTAATTCCTTCGGATTTAAGTTTAGCTAGCTCTGCTTCAGTCAGATTGTTATACACTACTACATATGTTGTATCCGTTCCAATGGTCTCACGATAGAATGTATCTCTACCTCCAAGATACACCTCTAATTGTTGACTGCTTCCCGTTAAACCAACAGCATATTCCTTTAGCTCGTCAACAGGCATATGCAAGCATAACTGGCCTTCACGGATTAGTAAAACATCCTCTATTAAATCTTCTATCTCATTTAATAAATGACTTGAGAGAATCATAGTTCGCGGATGAGCTAGGTAATCCTTAAGCATCGCACGATAAAAATCCTTTCTTACTGCAGCGTCCATTCCTGTTGTTGGTTCATCTAGTATCGTTAGAGGACACCGGGAAGCAATGCCGATAATTAAATTAAAGGTGCTTTTCATGCCCTTAGATAGGTTTTGATGGCTTTGATCTGCATTCAATCCAAAATAGTCGAACAATCCAATTGCTAAACCATCATCCCAGTTTGGATAAAACTTACTAGCTGATTCTATGATATCTCCAAGGCGCAAAGCTGCAGGAAAAGTCATTTTATCATCAACAAAAATCATATTAGCTGCTACCTTTAGATTGTTAAATGGTTGTTCACCAAGCACCTTAATATCACCTGCGCTTTTATGATGAAATCCAGCAAGAATTTTCAGTAGCGTTGTTTTGCCTGCACCATTTCTACCTATAAGTCCAGTAATTTTTTGTTCACTGATAGAAAAAGATAAATTATCAAGTGCCTTATGTTTTCCAAATATCTTTGTAAGCTGATTACATTGTACAATTTTCATGTTTTATGCACCCCCATTGTTGTTAATGTTTTTTATCATGCTAATCAATTCTTCTTCTGAGACTTCTAAACGCTTTGCTTCAACTACGATGTCTGAAACCAGCTGTTTGAGTGTTTTTTCAATCCGTTTGTTGCGAATCTGTTTCTTAGCATTGGGTGATACGAACATACCTAGTCCTCGCTTTTTATATAGTATTTCTTCCTCTGCTAGCATTGTTAATCCCTTTGCGGCCGTAGCTGGATTAATATTGAACATATCCGCCAGCTGATATTGTGAGTAAACCTTTTCATCATCTTTAAGGTTTCCCCGTAATATTTCTGTCTCTAGCCAATTCGCTATTTGCACATAAATTGGCTCCAACCCTTCGGTATTTAGTATCACTACTTGCACCTCCCTATTAGCAACTTCGAGCTATAGTGCACTACTGATGTAATGTACTATATATTGCTTTGCGTATATTGTCAATAGGCAGCTAACTTAATTTGTAATTTTGCAGCTTAAAAAGACAAAAATAATTGTTTTCCGATATAATATAAGTAGATAGATTACTATAAAAAGAGAGGTGCACTTACTATGAATAAAGACCAATTCAAAGGTAAATGGAAACAGCTACGAGGCAAAGCTAAGGAACAATGGGGTAAATTAACGAATGACCAACTTGATCAAATTGACGGAAAGCGCGATCAGCTTGTAGGGAAAATTCAAGAAATGTACGGTAAAACCAAGGAAGAAGTCGAAAAGGAAGTATCTAAGTGGCAGGAAAAGTTAAAGCTCTAAGGGCGATTATAGCTAATTAGAGATACTAAAAGAGGTAGCAAATCGGTTTAATCCGACTGCTACCTCTTAGTCTATCTGTTTAGTCTATATATTTAGTCTGTTTTTTTAGCACGTTTTATGTGCTATGTGGCTTTTTCTATACTTTTACTGAATGTTATAAAGTAATTCTGTGTATGTCGGGAATGGCCAGATTGAAGAATCTACAATCTTTTCTAGTTCGTCAGCAGACTCACGTAGCGCACTCATAGCAGCAACTACTTTATCTCCATAGAAACTACCATGGGCCTTCGAGTCACCTTCTAAATCTTCCGCTTTAGCTACTGCTTCTTCTAACGTAACTACATTCTCTGAAATTGTTGCTACAAGTCCAGAAGCTGCAGCTAACAACGCACCTTGAGCAGTTGTATTAGCATCTATGCCAGTAGCTTTTATAGCATTTATAGAGGTCGCAACCTCTGTAGTAAACTTGATTCCCGCAGGAATAATCTGTCTCTTTGCTATTTCAAGCATTGCATTTGCTTCAATGTTAATCACTTTACAGTATTGCTCCATCATGATTTCAAAACGAGATATAAGCTCAGTCTTACTAAATACCCCATGCTTCTCAAACACCTCTAAAGCTTGTTCCGAGATTAACTTCGGAAGTGCATCTGGAGTTGTACGAAGATTAGATAATCCACGCTTCTCAGCTTCCACAACCCACTCATCCGAGTATCCATCACCATTAAAGATAATACGCTCGTGATCAGCAACAATTTTCTTAAGAATTTCCTCCACCTTAGCTGTTAAATCTATTGCAGACTCTAATTCATCAGCAATTTCAGCTAACACTTCAGCAACTATTGTATTTAGTACAATATTCGGTCCTGCGATTGATGCAGATGACCCAACCATACGGAATTCAAATTTGTTTCCAGTAAAGGCAAAAGGTGATGTTCTATTACGGTCTGTGTTATCACGTGGTAATGGCGGCAGTGTAGAAACTCCAACTTTTAATTCTCCGCCCTGCTTTGAGTTAGTTAACCCACCGTCTTTAATTTGCTCTAAAATATCAGTAAGCTGATCGCCTAAGAATATCGATATAATAGCTGGTGGTGCTTCATTTGCACCCAAGCGGTGATCGTTTCCTGCATTAGCAGCAGACACGCGTAATAAATCTTGGTATTTATCAACTGCTCTAACTACTGCACACAAGAATACTAAGAATTGCATGTTCTCATGTGGGTTAGTGCCTGGTTCTAATAGGTTTTGACCTTCATCAGTTGCCATTGACCAGTTATTGTGTTTACCAGAACCATTCACTCCAGCAAACGGTTTTTCATGGAGCAAGCACGCTAAACCATGACGATTTGCTACCTTTTGTAATATCTCCATTACTAATTGATTGTGATCAGTAGCCACATTTGTTGTTGTGAACAAAGGTGCCATCTCATGCTGAGCAGGTGCTACCTCGTTATGTTTCGTCTTAGAGGTTACGCCTAACTTCCATAATTCTCTATCCAATTCATTCATATATGCTGCAATACGCTCTTTAATTGCCCCAAAGTAATGATCATCTAAATCCTGACCCTTTGCTGGCTTAGCACCAAATAGTGTTCGCCCTGACAATACTAGGTCTTTACGGTTTTTAAATAACCCTTTATCAATTAAGAAATATTCCTGCTCTGCTCCGACTGTGCTGTTTACTCGCTTAGCTGAGCTTCCAAAAGTTTTTAAAACCCTTAATGCTTGTTTATTTAACGCCTCCATAGAACGAAGCAGTGGAGTCTTTTTATCTAAAGCTTCTCCATTATAAGAAACGAACGCAGTCGGGATACATAGTGTCAAGCCTGTAGAATCTTCTTTTAAAAATGCAGGTGATGTACTATCCCAAGCAGTATAACCTCGAGCTTCAAAGGTAACACGTAAACCACCTGATGGGAAAGACGATGCATCCGGTTCTCCTTTTATGAGTTCTTTACCTGAGAACTCCATAATTGCTTTGCCGTCACCTGTAGGAGAAATAAATGAATCATGTTTTTCTGCAGTAAAACCAGTCATTGGTTGGAACCAGTGCGTAAAGTGCGTAGCACCTCTTTCCACTGCCCATTCTTTCATAGCATTTGCAACGATGTCAGCAATTGAATCACTTAATGCTTGACCGCTTTCCATCGTTTTCTTAACTTCCTTAAAAACTGCCTTTGGTAGTCTTTTCTTCATTTCCGCTTCATTAAACACGTTTGTACCATACAACTCAATAGGGTTTACACTCATTTTTCATCTCTCCTTATATTTTGTTTCGCAATGTTCATATTTCATTAGCTTGTAAGTATAATTATTGTGTGTTTCTTTCTTTATATGTTAGCTTATGTGACGCGAAATGTAAATAACTTTTTCAAAAATAAATATATTTTTTTTGAAAAAACGCAAGTATATTTAATATACCTGCGTTTTGCCTATTTAATATATGACATTTTGTTATTATTTATCCTTACATTCTCGTAGCGATTCTCGCATTATAATAGTCATCTCATCGATTAGCTGCTTAACTGCTTTTTCGTCATTACCATCATGGGCTTTTTCAGCAATAGTTACTAACTCAGTAACCTCACGCAAACGCATATTACCTGCTTCTCCCTTAAGTTGATGTAATAGCCCTTTAACTTGTTTATGGTTTTTCAACTCTATGTTTTCCTTAATATCTGATAATAAATCATCCAGGGAAGGCAACCATTCTTTAAGGAATTCTTCAGCTTCTGTTTTAGTAAAACCTACTTCTACAACAAAGCGCTTAACTAATGTTTGCAGACTTATAGAAGCTTTTGCACTAGCTAATTTACATGCATGTTTCACTAAAATACTAACAACTTTTTTTGTATTTATAGGTTTACTTATATAATCATCCATACCAGCGTCATAACACTTGTCAGAATCACCCGACATTGCATAAGCGGTCATCGCAACAATAATTGGTTGCTTATCTATTTCTAATTCACGAATTTTTCTTGTAGCTTCGTAACCATCCATAACAGGCATCTGGCAATCCATGAATATTATGTCATATTCTCTGACGCGACAAGCCTTTACAGCCCGTTCACCATTTTCTACGACGTCGCAACCTAATCCTTTGCTTGCGAGTAGTTTAACAAGTAGCTTGCTGTTTATATCATTATCATCAACCACTAGTATGCGAAGGTCTAAGTCAATTGCTTTTGCAATTGCTTCACCCTCCTCACTGTTGCTAAGTAATAGTGATTTGTCAGTAGCGTTATCCAAATCTAACATTTCGCCGTAAGACTCGCCACCATGGCTACCGATAATATTTGCAACTACAGTTTTTAATAAATCATTCCGCTTATACGGCTTAGTCAAATACCCTGAAAATCCTTGTTTTTTTGCAAGCTTTGCTTCTTCATAACCCGCCACAGAGGTCAGCAACACTAATGGTATACTGCTGGTATTAGGAATAGCTTTAAGAGCAGCTGCTAAATCCAGTCCATTCATCCCTGGCATATGAAAGTCGATTAGTAAAGCATCATATTGGGGATTGGTAAAGTTCCCCTTAACTATGTGATTTAGGGCCTCAGCGGCGCTTTCTACTAGTTCTACAACCGCACCAGCTTCTTCTAGATAAACTTTAGCTATATCTCTGTTCATAGCATGATCGTCTACAACTAAAATTCTTTTTCCGACTAATGCTTTGTAGTCTGTTACAACAGTAACGTCTTCATCGTTAGATTTTATAACATCTATAGTAAAGCTTACCGTAGAGCCTTTTCCTATTTGGCTAGTTATTTGGATTTCGCCGTTCATCATTTCTACAATTCGTTTAGATATGGCTAGTCCAAGTCCAGTACCTCCGTATTTCCGCGTAGAAGACGTATCTCCTTGCATAAAGGGACTAAATAATTTAGCTATCGTCTCCTTCGTCATGCCAATACCCGTATCGTGTATTTTAAATTCTATGGTCGCATGCTCCTGGTCCTCCACCAACAGATTGACTTCCAGATAAACCTGACCTTGGTCTGTAAATTTCACAGCGTTGCTCACAAGATTATTAATCACCTGGCGCAGACGAATTGGATCACCCTTCACATTGTTAGGCACGTCAGAGTTCACAAGTAAATTGAGTTCTAAATCCTTCTCCTTTGCCTTCAAAGAGAATTGAATAACTGTTGACTCCACAACTGAACATAAATCAAACGGTATTTCTTCTACCTCAAACTTACCAGCTTCAATTTTTGAAATATCTAATATATCATTGATTACGGTCATCAATGTTTCTGTTGAGGTCTTTATGTTATTGACAAACTCTGTTTGCTCTTTTGTAAGTTTTGTATTTTGTAACAAATCTAAAAAACCTACAACTCCATTCATCGGTGTGCGAATCTCGTGGGACATATTTGCTAAAAACTGACTTTTTGCCACACTTGCTGCTTCAGCAGCCTCCTTCGCCTTCTCCATTTCAAGCTCCATATAATGCTTCGCTAGCGCCTCCGAGATAATATTAGCAACAAGCTTCATTAGCGCTATTTGTTCTGATGTCCATGGTTTTTTTGTTTTAATATAATTAAATCCAAGGAATCCGTAAACATTTTTATTTCTAACTACAGGAATGTATAAAGCAGACTGAACACCCTTTCTCTGTAGTTCTAGCTTCTCTGCACAGGCTGCAGGTGGCAACTTTTCGATATCATCTATAGCTAAGTGCTGTAGCTTACAAATTTGCTCTTTCAACCACGGAAGGTTCTCAGAAGGAAAATTCGTTAATTGCCTTGTTTCCGCTACTATATTTTCCACTATCCATTCATGGGTATTACTCATTAATTGTTGATTACAAGAGAACTGGAATAGATACATCCGATCCACTTCAAAGTAATTCCCACATAACTCCAGCATACTTTCTATCTTTTCATCCAAATCATGTCTAGTAGCATTTATAAAGCTAGTGGAAATTTCGCTTATTACTTTTTCAAACTCAAGCTGTTTATGTAACCAATCCTCTGCCAGTTTTTGTTTTGATATATCACGAAGATGAATTACAAATCCTGTCAACTCGCCATGTTCATCATACATAGGGTATGAGTAAGACTCGAATGTGCCTAGTGCTCCATCGGTTGTTTCTAATTGAATTACTTCCGCATTCATCGATTGCATTTCTTTGGCTTTTACGGCAGGGCATGTTGGACATACCTTCCTATATCCCCTTAAATAGATGTAACACTTAGTTCCGACTGAACCCTCCCGCCCAAACCATTTTTGTATCGTCTCGTTTGTCCTAATAATTACCATTTCTGCATTTAAGATCATTACACCGTCTTGAATAGCATCAAATGTATTCCTTAGCAGTTCTTCCGCGACTTTATATTGTTCCTTTTCTTGGGCTAAGTCCATTTCAGCCTGCTTTAGTTTTGTAATATCTTGTACCGTTCCCACAGATCTAGTTGCTTTTCCTTCCTCATCATAATAAGTGCGTCCGACCTCATATACCCATTTAATAGATTGATCTTTCATAAGTAGGCGATGTACTAGCTCATATGGTACTTTATTCTTTACTGATTGCACATAGGCGTCATTCAACAAATCTCGATCTTCTGGATGAACAAAGTCCAAAAACGCTTCATAAGACGCACCAAAATTTTCTGGATCTACGTCAAATATTTCATATATACCTTCTGACCAATACAGCTTATTATCACTAAGATTTAGCTCCCAGCGGCCCATCCGCGCTATAGAGTGAGCTTCTCTTAATATCATATCTTTTTTTTGCAGTTCTTCCCGAAGTATCTTGTTTTCTTCTTTTAGCTCTGAAAGTTCATTAGAGTGCAATGTTTGATCAGAGGATTTAATCATAGCTTTCACCCCGTAATTTACTCTTTTAACCTTTTTCTTTTTTAAATTATTCTATACGAATAGTTGATTCCCTTCTTTTTCCTATCCTAAATTTTTATTTTTTATCAGTCGCCTTTTGTTCATGGCTAGCTTTTTTTTATAGAAACAAATACTATGGATATATATATCATTATCGAAGAACCATTTCTAGCGAGGTGAAAAAAATTGAAAAAATATATAATTTCATTAGATCAAAGCACTACAAGCTCCCGTGCCATTTTGTTTGACCAGCAGGGAAATATTGTTGCGCAGGCTCAAAAGGAATTCAGACAGATTTATCCTAAGCCTGGGTGGGTCGAGCATGACCCGATGGAGATATGGGGTACGCAAAGCGGTGTTGCACGAGAAGTTCTAGAAAAAGCTGGTGTGCGCCCACAAGAGATTGCCGCTTTCGGCATTACCAATCAAAGGGAAACCACTGTGATTTGGGACAGACAAACAGGCAAACCTATACATAATGCCATTGTGTGGCAATGCAGAAGAACCTCTGATATTTGTAATCAATTAAAAGCTGACGGGATAGAACCATATGTAAGAGAAACAACTGGACTTGTAATCGACGCCTACTTTTCAGCTACGAAGGTTAAGTGGATTCTTGATAATGTTCCAGGCGCAAAGGAGCGAGCCAAGAACGGAGAGCTTTTATTTGGCACCATCGATACTTGGCTAGTATGGAATTTAACTAGGGGGCAGGTCCATGCTACTGACTATTCCAACGCATCAAGAACTATGCTCTTTAACATACACACACTTACATGGGAGCAACCCTTACTCGATAAGCTAGAGATACCTAGATGTATGTTACCCGAGGTCAAATCCTCTAGCACAATCTACGGTTATACTGATAAGCAAACATTTGGCGGTGCCGCTATCCCAATAGCAGGAATTGCTGGCGATCAACAAGCAGCTCTATTCGGGCAAGCTTGTTTCCAAGAAGGGATGGTTAAGAACACCTATGGAACGGGCTGTTTTATGCTGATGAATACAGGGGATAAAGCTGTAATATCTGAGCATGGACTTTTGACTACGATTGCTTGGGGCATAGACGATACAGTTACATACGCACTTGAAGGCAGTATTTTTGTAGCGGGTGCTGCTATTCAGTGGCTACGTGATGAGATGAAATTACTGGAGAAAGCAGTGGATTCTGAATACTATGCTAATAAAGTTGAAGATAGCGGAGGAGTTTATGTCGTTCCAGCATTCACTGGCCTTGGTGCACCTTACTGGAAAATGGATGCACGCGGAACTATCGTTGGCATAACCCGAGGTTCAAAAAGAGAGCATATCATTCGTGCCACTCTAGAGTCAATCGCTTATCAAACTAAGGACATACTTGATTCAATGGAAGCTGATTCTGGAATTACGCTCCAATCACTTCGAGTTGATGGTGGTGCTGCTAATAATAATTTTCTTATGCAATTTCAAGCCGACATGCTTAATGTGCCTATAGAGCGACCTGTTGTCACTGAAATTACGGCGCTCGGGGCTGCATATTTAGCTGGGATTGCCGTAGATTTTTGGACTAAAGAGCAAATTTCAGATAATCGACTAATAGATTCCCAATTCAGACCTTCTATGGATGAACAGACACGTAATAGGTTGTATAAAGGCTGGAAGAAGGCTGTCAGCTTCACTCAACACTTTTAGTCAATTAAATTGCCAGCCCATCCAATGGCGTCAACATACAATTCCGTCCATTCTGACACTTTGATATTTACTGATTCTGAACCATTGTTAACTTGTTGGCCACGTTCAAAGCTAATAACTTGTACTAATATTTTATGTAATTCATTAGGTTTTCCCAGTAATGCGTCTCTAACTTCTTCAGTTAATGCTAAATCATCAACCATCTCTTGCATAGGTCTGTTCATGATGATATCTATGCAAGAGAATAAACCTACTAGAAATAATTCCAAATGACGACCAGCAAGACCTAGACTTTTCGCAAGCGACTCCATGAATTTAGCACGTATTACACAGAGATTGACTAGTTCAGATATTTCTACAGAATGCATGCCTTGTAACATCATGATGTATATCCATTTTCTAATTTCTTTTATTCCTAATCTCGCAAGTGCCTGTTTGATAGAATAGATTTGATAGCGGCTACCAAATCCTACTGTATTAACAAGCTTTAATAGTTTATATGATAAACCAACATCTTTTTCTATTAATATTGCTAGTTTTTGATAGTCAAATTCATCGTCCATTATCTCTTTAGCAACCTGTACAAGCGTCTGATTGATAGATGGTGTTTGAGTCGCTTTCATAATTATTGGTTTGCTAAAGAAATAGCCTTGGAAATAATCGTATCCTAGTTTATGTGCAATTTCATAATCTGTCCGAGTTTCCACTTTTTCTGCTAAAAATTTGATTTTATTACGGTGTTGATTAATAAAGATTTTTTGCTGTGAGAGAGAATCTACTTTGAATTCCACTTTAATTATATCTGCAAGTTCAACGAGTGCCTGATAATTAGGTTTGAATGCGAAATCATCTAAGGCGATTAAATAACCATGCTCTTTAAGCCTTTTGCATACATCGATGATTATTTGTGTTGGTTCCACCTGCTCTAATATTTCTATTACGACTTGTTCTTTAGGCATCAAAAAAGGTATTTCATTGATCAAAAGATCTGCCGAAAAGTTAATAAATGCTTTAGTGCCGTTGGATATTTCTTTTATTTTCATCGTTAAGAAAGCGTTATTGATAA
The DNA here is from genome assembly GCF_001730225.1 of Desulfuribacillus alkaliarsenatis. Classification (NCBI taxonomy): domain Bacteria; kingdom Bacillati; phylum Bacillota; class Desulfuribacillia; order Desulfuribacillales; family Desulfuribacillaceae; genus Desulfuribacillus; species Desulfuribacillus alkaliarsenatis. Next base: position 211,699 of record NZ_MIJE01000031.1, read on the forward strand.
CTTCTGCAGTCGCCATATTGCCATTAATACCTTCATAGAAATTGTTCATACTGCGCCGATAAAGTAATTCATAGCCGTAAACAGACATATTGCGATTAAAAATTGGTTGTCGTGCAAGATAAACTTCCACCAAAATTCCCCCGTCACCTTGAATATTCCTAATCGTTAGCCTATATTTTCAGTCACAAGCCTAAGCTGAACTACTTCCGCTGGCACACCAGTACGCAGCGGGAACCAATCACCTGACCCTCGGTGTACAAAAAGACTACTACCATCTTCTTTTCTATATATACCATCTACATAACGGAACAAATAGTTGCCTGGGTTGAATAACTCGTACTTTTCCCCTATTTTAAGTACAATCTGTCCGCCATGGGTGTGTCCTGCTAAAGTTGTTGGAATATCAGCCTGCACAGCTGCATCGAAGGCATGGGGATGATGCGCTAAAAGAATTTTCATACTGTTTTCAGGTGTTCTTGTATCCTCATCAGCTGTTCTAATATTCCTAATGTCTTGGGATAATTGATTTGAGAAATCGATTCCAAGAAGCTTAATCGGTGTTCCCCCAGTATCGATAATTGTAGATTCATCTAATAGTAGGTTTAGACCAGATTTGCGAACTGTACGTACCCAATTTGAAGGATCATACATTTTATCATGGTTACCAATACATAGATATACTCCTTGCTCTGCTTTTAATTGGCTCATGGTATCCACTAAGTCAGGCATATAATCAAAGTTATTATCTAATATGTCACCTGTTACAACTGTGATATTGCTGTTAAAACTGTTAGCTGTTTCTACTATATTTTCAACACGTTCTCTGCCAGTTAGCATGCCAATGTGGGTATCAGATAGTTGAGTAATCGTAAATCCTTCAAGATTCTGTGGTAAATTTCTAACAGGCAGGTCGATGGTGCGTACGTTTAGGTTCCTTTTACCTATTACTGCTGCAACAGTGCCACCACTGACCAACAAAGGCGGTGTCGCCACCAATCCTAGTTTCACAAGCTGTCTTCTGTTCAGTCGTGGGCTATCTACAGATTCATCTTCCTGCTTGCTAGCATTATGCTCCTTTTTGTCATGCTCTTTTTCGTCATGAGTGCCTTTAGCTTCTCTATTCCTAAAATATATTAGTAATTGTTCTACTCCCCAGATTGGTATCCCAACTACAGCCAACCCGATCATCCAAAATAAAATAGTTCCAATCCACAAATATAGAATTGAAATCCATGCCCACGGGCCACTTTCAAGTGGATTACCTAAACCCAAGCTAGCTGACAGCAAAGGAATAAAAATAATTCCGATCCAAATAGACAAGGCTATACGTGTGTACCTTCTTGCTTTTGGGAATTTCTCTAAGTCTGTGCGTAACCATTTATCGCTTAACAAATACCATGCTATATTAATTCCTAAAACTATAAGAAGTATAATTATAAACAACCTTACCACCCATTCGTATTCTTTGATGTATTAATTTGTAATTGATAAATAGATTATAGCTTATGATATCGAACAAATACAAATTTCAATGGTATTTTGTTTTTCAAATATTGATAAACAGAAAAGACTGATTAGCGCATTTGTCATCAATGCATAATCAGTCTTACTTAGGTTTATTTTAACTCGGTATTGATTTAATTTGTTGTTTAACTATAGCCCTAGCCGCATGAAAGCTCTCATAACGCATCTTAGAAATCTTTTCTGTTCCATAGTACTTCCAGCCCTGTGTTTTAATTAGCTTCAATGGAAATCTCCCTGTAAACCCCAATACATCCTTAAGTGGGTATCCTAGAAACAAGCCAATTTCATCTGGAAATTCTTCTCCTTTAATCCGTTCTACTAGTATGTCTAAATATGCTTCAAGGGAATAATCGTCAGGGTAACCTAAGCTTTGTAGAAACTTTAAGCTAGTCTTCTGTCTTAGTGTTTGATCCAATTGTTCCCTATGGTAAAAGAATACCTTCATTCGCTTACTGTTACTTGTAATTTCTCTATACCTTAACTCTTTATGTAGCAGCAAGCAATGTTTACATTGTTCCCATTGAAAATTATCATCAATCTTTACTAGTGGTACGTTTAATAACTCAGCTGGTTTTACACCCATAATAGTAGCACCAATCCGTTCCACTAAATCTATAGCATATCCAGTACAGTATGATTGTTCTTGAAAGGCATTGACGATTCTATCTAACTGTTCAGTTGTACCCTTCTGGTAATTAGCCTGTATATACATAAAAACCGCCACCTTTTTTTATGGATAACGATAACAATAATGATAACGATTATCACTTTCATATAATAATAGCATGAAAATATCAACTAGTCAACATTTTCTCCTATTAAAACTTTCATTCAAACAAATACTTGAATAATAGTTTTGATTGTGTTATATTTCACTCAAACGAATACTTGAATATTAAACAAAGGGAGACTAATACATGACTAACACACATAACTGCGACATCTATTGCTATAACGAACAAAAAGTTCAATCATTACAAAAGCTTATCGAAAGTAAAGATTTACTAACTACTGCCCTCATGTTCAAAGCCCTCGCCGATGAAAATAGAGCTAAAATCATCTATGCTTTATGTACAGAAAATGAGCTTTGTGTATGTGATATTTCTAATATTATAGGTGCGTCTATAGCTACAACATCACACCATTTACGCACTCTATATAAACAAAGACTTGTAAAATTTCGCAAGGATGGAAAGCTAGCTTTCTACTCCCTTGATGATGAACATATCAAGCAATTAATGCTTGTGGCGATGGAGCATAGCGAACATGAAAACTGTAAATAAAAAGGAATCTATTGAATTTAATAGATAGAAGGAAGGTATTAACATGCTCGAATCATCAGTTACAACATATAGGGTTGAAGGCTTCAGTTGAGCTAGCTGTGCAGAAAAGTTCGAAGCGAACGTAAAGCGCCTGGATGGCGTGGTAGATGCGAAGGTAAACTTTGCTGCTTCAAAAATCACCGTATACGGAGATGTTTCTCTTGAACAAATAAAAAAAGCCGACTTTGAAAATCTTGTTTTCCATGATGAAAATGCATGGTTAACACAGCAAAAACAACAACCAGCACCTTTTTGGAAGCAACGTTCTAACTACAAGGTTTACATTGCTACCCTTATATTGATAGGCAGTTTTCTTATGCGTTTATACTATGGAGAAGACCATACCTTACCTACACTTGGATATGCAGCCGCCATTCTAATAGGTGGATATTCGCTATTTATTAAAGGTTTTCGAAATTTATCTAACCTCAATTTTGATATGTCAACTTTAATGACAGTCGCCATCCTTGGTGCTGCTGCTATTGGAGAGTGGGCCGAAGGAGCTCTTGTAGTTATCTTGTTTGCTATAAGTGAAGCTTTAGAACGTTATTCCATGGATAAAGCTCGTAATTCCATTGCCTCGTTAATGGAAATCGCGCCAAAGGAAGCTTACATCCTTAGAAAAAACCAAGAAGTGCTACTACCCGTTGATAAAATACAAATAGGCGATATTATGGTTATTAAGCCTGGGCAAAAGCTAGCAATGGATGGAGTCGTCATGAAAGGCACATCGAGTCTCAATCAGGCTGCAATTACAGGCGAATCTGTGCCAGTAACTAAAACGCCTGGAGATGAAGTCTATGCTGGAACCCTTAACGAAGAAGGTCTTCTAGAGGTTATAGTATCAAAGCGTGTAGAGGATACAACACTTGCTAGAATTATTCACTTAGTGGAAGAAGCGCAGGCAGAACGTGCTCCTGCCCAGCAATTCGTTGATCGCTTTGCTAAATTCTATACGCCCGCTATTATACTAGTGGCATTTTTAATTATAATTATTCCACCTTTATTCTTTGGAGGTGAGTGGGCGAAGTGGATTTACCAGGGCCTTGCTGTCTTAGTTGTAGGGTGCCCTTGTGCTTTAGTCATATCAACACCCGTAGCGATTGTTACAGCAATTGGTAATGCTGCAAAGCATGGTGTTTTGATTAAGGGCGGAGTACACCTCGAAGCGGCTGGCACGTTAGATACCATCGCTTTTGATAAGACTGGGACACTTACTAAGGGAAAGCCTATAGTAACAGATTTGATTATCTCCGATGGAGCTATAGAATCTACAGGAGTTACAGGAGCCTTAGATATTACACAAACTCAAGAGCACTTGTTAACCATCGCAGCCTCAATCGAAAAGGGTTCACAGCACCCATTAGCAGTTGCTATAGTTACCAAAGCTAAACAATTAAACCTGCCTTACAATAAACATAACATAGAAGATTTTCAATCTATTACTGGCAAGGGCTTAAAGGCTAAAATAGCTGGAGTAGTCTATCACATCGGTAGCCCTGCTTACTACAAAGAGTATTTAATGAATCTAAATCACAAACATCTAGAAAAACTAGATAATAGAATTACTAGCCTACAGAATCAAGGTAAAACTGTCATAATCCTAGGGACCGAACAGAGCCCTTTATTAATTATTGCCCTTGCGGATGAAATAAGAGAAACAACTATATCCGCAATTCAGAAGCTTAAACAAATAGGCATCAATAAACTTATTATGCTAACTGGAGATAACCAGCAAACAGCGGCAGCAATTGCTAAGAAGGCTGGTATCGCTGACTATAAAGCTGAGCTTCTTCCTGAAAATAAGTTGCAATTTATAAAATCATTAACTAAAGAAAATAACCGAGTTGGCATGATTGGAGACGGGGTCAATGATGCCCCTGCCCTAGCGGCTGCTAGTGTAGGTTTTGCCATGGGCGGAGCAGGAACAGATACGGCTTTGGAGACAGCAGATATTGCGCTCATGTCAGATGACTTAGATAAGCTAGCATATACTATATCCTTAAGTAAGAGAGCATTATCTATTATAAAACAAAATATCACACTAGCGCTTGGGCTTAAAGTCATCGCTTTACTATTAGTTATCCCTGGTTGGTTAACTCTTTGGATTGCAATCTTTGCAGATATGGGGGCAACACTTCTTGTTACACTTAACAGTCTAAGGCTTATACGTTCTAAGTAATGAGGTCTTGTGCTTTTAACCATTTTATCCTCTAAGGCATATTATAGATAACAACTATATAAGCCTAACATTAGGCACACTTGGAGGTATTATCATGTCTACACTGCAACCTCGTATCCCAACGCAATGTCCGCCTGGTTTTCTCGGACGATATACAGTTAGTGCTGGTGAATCAATGTATATTATTTCACAAATGTTTAGAGTGCGCTTGGAAGCCCTCGTGGCAAATAATCCGCACATAACAGACCCGAATCTAATATACCCAGGTGACGTTTTATGTGTACCTGGTCGCGTTCCTTACCCCGCCTGTAAAATATTGAGACCCCGTGTAGGTCTACCTTTTAGAACTACTGGTATCGCTTTCATCGGCCTAGCACCAAGAGGTGGGCAGTCTGTAAGTTTTATGGCAACGTTACCTGAACCGCAAACATTTGGCAATTACGACATCTATATTGGGGAAATATATATACCTAGCATCAATGGATTTGGCACCGAAATATTTGCAACACCTGAAGATCCACCTACTTGGTCTGGAAGAGTAGAAATCCCTTTAGTTGCAGAGATTTTACCTGAATCACTTGCTGTTATCCGTCCTGCTAATTCGATAACGGGTATCTCTGGTTCAATAATCCTATCTGCTAGCTTTTAATAATAATTGAAGCTGTTTTCATTGAACACCTTAGTTCAGTGAAAACAGCTTCTTTTAGCCCTTATGTTCCACAATTAGGACAAACCTCAAACGGCTCACCTTTATAACCACATGTCTCACACTTTGTTTTTTTCTCTGCCACCATAACCAATACCTCCCTTTAATTTTTGGCGATTATCTTACTAGTAGTGGTTTAGTAGTGGCGGGAATAGTTTTTTTGTAGTATATCACCTTGGTTCTATGAATTTTTGCGTGTAATGCATGTAATAGGGACCTGTTCCGAGGGCTGTCACTCTATCGTTAAGAATGTTGACACGATGCCCATGACTATCATTAACCCCTCATGAGCTTCAATCGCGTCGCTTTGACCGTATGCAATATTCTCTAGTAAATAGGCGAACGGAATATTTGCTGCTCGAGCACAATCTACAGAAGCTTGTTCTAATCTAGATAGCGACTGAGCTTGAAAATCTGGTGGTTGGCCAGCAGGGAAGGACCATCTCATAGTATAGTTGCCTTGCTTTAATATAAGATATGGTTTACTTATGCGTATAGCCGTAATTCTGTTGTTATCATGAATATCGAATCGAAAAACTTCTAGCTTTATAACTGCTCAATAATTCTGTAGAACTCTTCTGTACTTTGTTCTACTTTAATTAACTCTTCAAAGGAATCATAACCTAAATGCTCTGCTATTTCGGCTTTAATCTCTTCTAACTTTGCTTCAAAAGTTTCCATTGCTTCTTGTACGCTAATTCCAGAGTCAGCACCGAACTCTCCAGCAAACTCACCAAAGAATAAAAACGCAGCACGCATTTCAAGAAAAGCAAACTCAAAAATTTCTTCAAGGGTCAATTGTTCAGCCATAATGTCTAAGTCATCATGCCATTCATAGCCTGTCTGAATGCGGAAATCATTTATTTTCCATTGTTCATTTATTTTTTCTATTTCTAAATTTCGCACATACCGCTGTTGTTCAACCTCTTCTAACTGTTTCATATATTTGTTGGCTATTACATAGTCTCTAATTTCCTGACTACTAACTTCATCTGGATCTATACCATCCCCTAGCATCGCAAAATATATATTAAGGGCACGTAAATTTAGGCGATAGTAATTCAAGTAATCAAACTCTACTTCAGCAACAATATAATTCCCATAGCTCTCTAAAATAACAACATCATGGAATGTAATATCGAATGCGCTGTCTGGGAAGAACATAGCACCATATTCGTCAATAAATTCTAGATAGAAAGAGTGCATACTGTCTAAGGCAGTGAAATCCTGATTGCGTAATGCTTCCTGGAAATCTACTAATATATTATTTGCAATTTGCTCTGCTATTTCTTCGTCTAAAGGTTCTAACAGTGAGCCCAAATCAAAATTCTCTTCCCAATCAAAGAACTCTTCGATCCAACTATGTTCTTCTATGTCAATAAAGTGTACGCCATCAATCATGTCCCAATAAAGATTTGAGTCTAAATTCTCTGATACAAAAAAGAGTGGAACATAATTACGGCCCTGCTCTTCATTAAAAGTCATGCGCGTATCCATCTGCTGAGATTCGCCGTTGACGGTAATAATATCGCTATCGACCTGTAGTGTGATAGTGTTTTCACCTTTCTGCACTGTAACTGTCTGTGTTGCTCCATCCCAACAAACTTCAGCACCTAGGTTTTCTGAAATAAAGCGAATCGGCACCATTGTTCGATCATCTTCATTAATGTACGGGTGAGCATCTTCAAAAACTACTAGCTCGCCGTTAATTGTTATTTCCATTTCAACAGCTCCAGTAGTTGCGCTAACCGAAGTAACCGTCAATGAAAATACTAGACTAATGCATAATATGTATATTGCTATTCGCATTTTGACTTTTGACATTATATTTCTCCCCTCACTTTTTATAATTACTCTCTTATAAATGAAAACATGCTTCATAATTATAGCTTACCATAAAAAAGCAAAAATCTCCGAAGTAAATCTGCAATATACAGAATTACTTCCGAGAATATGTTCAACAATATTATACACATTAACGTATGAGTACTTATTTTCCTGGTGTTGCATGAATCAGCTTTACTATATCGCCAAATAACTTATCAATCTGCTTAATTTCTAAGCCTGCAGTTTCCATTGTAGCTTCTGTGCGCCTATTGATATTTACCCCACTATGTTTAACCGTAAGTGGATTAAGCCAATCCATCATCTTACCCAAAGCAGCGTTTTCACTACGTACATGTTCTAATAGATACAGGTTTCCTGTTGCTTTGGTTACTCGACGTAGCTCTTTAAATCCCTGTAATGCATCTGGCACAGAGCAAAATACACAAGCTGTAATAACGGTATCAAAAGTATCATCTTCAAAGGGTAATTCCTGAATATCTGCAAGCTTAAGTTCAATTTCTGCTTTACTACTTGCTACTTTAACTTCAGCTATATCTAGCATTTTCGAACTGAAATCGACGGCTACTACTTTTATCCCCGCTGGGTAATAAGGTAAATTAGCACCTGTACCTACTCCAGCTTCCAGCACTAATCCCTGCGCTTTAGCAACAAGTGCTTTTCTCCATTTTTTCATACCCATCAATTCCATCGGTGCCATCATAGTGTCAAAGCTTTTGGCTTTCTTATTATATTTTTCTTTTACTTGATTACTTTCCATATTGATTTCTGTGCACCTTCTCAAATTGCAATACATCTTCATCATAAGGAGGTCTCTGTTCCTCTGGATGTCCAATAGCTATGATAGATAGCACCCGTAATGTATCAGGGATGGCCAGCAGCTTTTGCACATATTTCTCTGCCGTTAGTAGCTCATTGTGGTCACGTTTACGTATCTGAATCCAACATGAGCCTAAACCCATCGCTTCAGCAGCTAGTTGAATATTAATTGCTGCTATAGAGGTGTCTTCTGTCCATACGTCACACTTCTCCTCGTCGCCTAGTACGACAATCCCTAATGGTGCACCTTTTAAGAAAGCCGAGCCGTGTGGTCTTGCTTGGGATAACTCTTCGAGAATGGCCGCATCAGTGATAACAACAAATTCCCAAGGGCGGCGATTCCGAGACGTTGGTGAGTAGAGCGCCGCTTTGAGTAATTGATATTTTTTTTCTTCATCCACTGGTTGCTGCTTGAATTTCCTAATACTTCGCCTTCTTTTTAACAATTCCACAATTTGATTTGCATCACTTGTACTACATTCGTTCATTTATATCCTCCCATTTCTCTAAATTTCAGATAGAACATTAACAAACTTAGTATCCCAAAACACAGGGACGGTGCAACACAGCAGAACCGTCCCCTTGTGTTCTATTTTGCTTTAGCGCAGCGATCTATTAGATACAGTATTGATTGATAGCTAATTTCTCCGTGGTGTGATAAGCCGATTTCACAGGTTCTACTGTTAGAGTAGCCTGATGTACAGCGACCTTCTAGCGAGTCTTTTAGCGTCGCTAAGGCTGATGCGTTAAGTTCTGGTGTCGTAAACCCTTTGTCACCCGAGAATCCACAGCATCTTACTTTCTCAGGGAAAATCGCTTCTTTAGCGCAAGCTTTAGCTATTGCAGAAAATTTAGGACCCAAATTCATTTTAATCGAGCTACAGGTAACATGAACGGCGATTGTTTCATCAACTGGTTCGATGTCAAGATGCTCCAGTAAATGATCATGGATAAACTCAACTGGCTCATATATTTTTAAATTATCGCCCATCACGCGCTGCATCCTAAAGGTGCATGGACTCGTATCGCAAAGTACTGGTATTTCTCCATTATTAGAGTATTTAAGTAAATGTTTCTCTAGTTCCGAGCTTTTCGCATCTGCTTCTTCAAAGAATCCTTTACTCTCATACGGAACTCCACAGCAAAGATTGTCTCTGTCTTCAGGTATAATCACTTCAAAGCCAGCTTTATTTAGTACAGATAATGTGACTTCAGGGATAGAGCGTTGATCAATGTCTCCCTTTGCTGGACCCATTGTTCTACTTATACAGGACGGGTAATATACGACCTTCTTGCTACTTTGCTTGATATCTAATTTTTGTATTGATGAGTCTATGCTTTTAGCTTTCTGAGGCATCCACGGACTCCATAACGGGATGCGATCTCCAGAAACCCTGCGAGTCGCCCGCGTGATACCACCCATGGTTGTTGTTCCTACTAATGAGTGTATACGATTAACTGTCGCAAGCCCTACCCCAATCATAGATGTCGTCTTCTTGAAATTGTTGGCGGTAAGCTTCGAGGTGCGATTTCCAAGTCGACCCACGGTATAGGAGCGTAGCACCTTCGTATGGCTACCTGTATTGATTCCTACTGGGCAGGTTGTTGAGCATAAACCATCAACAGCACACGTCTGATTTCCCATGTATGTATAATCGGCTTGTAAACGCTCAAGCATTTGTTTGTCACTATCCGATAATTTGCCTTCCCTAGACTTTAGTCGAGCAATCATCCGTCGTGTGGTAATGCGCTGTCGTGGCGTTGTTGTAAGGTTTTGTGATGGACAGTTGACTTCACAGAATCCACATTCTATACACTTATCTATGATTTCATGGACCGCTGGTAATGGCTTTAGATGTTCAAGATGGGCATTAGGATTGTCGTTGATGATAACACCTGGATTGATGATTGCCAGCGGGTCGAATGCGCTTTTAATTCTAACCATCATCTCATAGGCTTTCTTACCCCACTCTTTTTCAACGAATGGTGCCATATTTCTACCTGTTCCGTGTTCCGCCTTTAATGATCCACCATATTTGTCTGCTACTAGGTCACAGACTTCCTGCATGAAAAGATCATATCGCTCTACTTCAGCGTCGATTCCAAAATCCTGTGTAAACACAAAGTGCACGTTACTATCTAAGGCATGACCGAATATTATTGCTTCATGATAACCATGTTTCTCAAATAAATCCTGTAGGGCTAGAATCGATTCCGCTAAATTTTCCATAGGGAAAGCTACATCTTCAATTATGACCGTTGTGCCGATTTTCCTCATCGCACCTACGGCAGGAAATAGTCCTTTACGAATATTCCAGAGTTTTTGGTATTCAGGTTTTTTATCTGTGAATTCGATTGGCAGTTCTGTTTTTATTTCTGATAGCGCTTGTTTGACTTGGTCAATTCGCTGTTGTAGCTCTTGGTGACTGTCGCCTGTTACTTCAATTAGCAGTGCACTGGCTTTAGGATTCAAGTCCTTAAGATAAGGCGGCATACCTTCAACGTTTTCAACAGAGCGCAAGGAGCTTCTATCCATAAGTTCAGCCGCTGATACGAAGTCGCGCTCTAAGCGCATAACACCTTTGCAGGCTTGCTCAATGTCAGGAAACACAACTAAGGCAGATGCCCGATGCTCAAACTCCCTAACCGTACGGTAGGAGATTTCCGCAATAAAACCAAGTGTTCCTTCAGAGCCAATCATTAGGTGCTTTATGATATCTATTGGATCGTAGAAATCGACAAATGCGTTTATGCTATAGCCCGTTGTATTTTTGATTTTGAATTTGTGAGTAATCTGTTCCTTCAATGCTATGTCTGCTAGTATCTCGTCACGGATTCTTTCTATTTCTTTTATTAAATCAGCATGTTTCGATTGGAACGCTTGAATAGATTCCTGACTTGAAGTGTCTAAGATAGTACCATCCCAGAATATAATCTTCATATGTACGACTGTTTTATAACTATTATCGGCAATACCACAGCACATACCACTGGCATTGTTAGCAGCAATACCACCTATCATGGCATGGTTTATAGATGCTGGATCTGGCCCAATTTTCTTACTATACTTAATTAACTTACGATTTGCTTCAGCACCTATTACACCAGGTTCAAGCTTAATTATATCGCCATCTTCTTGCACAGCACAGTTCGACCAATTCCCATACAAATAGATGAGAATAGAATCGGATATTGCCTGACCTGATAAACTCGTTCCTGCTGCTCTGAATGTTACAGGTACCTTTAATTTTGCAGCTACTTCCATCAGCTTCGTAATTTCCTTGCATGTCTTTGCTTTAATAACTAGCTTAGGAATTAATCGATAAAAACTCCCGTCTGTTCCATAGGCTATTCTTCTTAATGGGTCTGCGATAATTCTGTCGTCTGGAATGTCATGGGATATTTCATTGTAAAATTGCTGATATACGGAAGGTAATGCTTTAATGTCTTCGATTCGCAACTGTAGTTTCTTCATTTAATATAAGCCTCCAATCATATTAATTTTGTAGTTATCTTTATATTAGAGAATACACAAGTATTTAGGCAATTATCCATGTGCTAAATTTACACTAATATTGTTAGTATTCGAAGTCATTAGCATTGTATGCACGCTGTGGACTACTCACTTTAAACGTATTAAAAAAAGAGTATCGCTTCCCTATATAATATCTATAGGTAACAATACTCTCGTTTATTTGCTATTTACACCATAACCTTACACATGTTATTAGTGAATTCGACTGGGTCTTCAACAGGTAATCCTTCAATTAAAAGAGCCTGGTTATAAAGGATATTTGTGTAAAGCTCTAGCTTATCTTTATCATTTTCAAAAGCGTTCTGCAAGGATTTAAAGACTTCATGGTTAGTATTGATTTCCAACACCTTAGCCGCTTTTACTTTTTGATTGTCTGGCATTTGGTTCAGAATTTTTTCCATTTCAATTGTAACTTCGCCGTCTGTTGAGAAGCATACTGGGTGTGTTTTTAGACGCTTAGAAGCACGAACTTCTTTTACCTTGTCAGATAATATGGAGTTCATTTGCTCAAATAACTCTTTATACTCTTCTTTAGCCTTGTCGTCCTTATCCTGCTCCTGTTCAATTCCTAAGTCGCCTGCCGTAACAGACTTAAATTCCTTGTCTTTATATGTTCTTAATACCTTGATTGCAAACTCATCAATGTCCTCAGTGAAGTACAGGATTTCAAAGCCTTTATCTGCTACTAGCTCAGTTTGCGGAGACTTCTCAATACGCTCGTTACTTTCACCTGTAGCATAATAGATATACTTTTGTTCTTCTGGCATGCGCTCAATATACTCATCCAGTGATACAAGTTTTTTCTCAGTTGAGGAATAGAACATTACTAGGTCTTGCAAGTCTTCTTTATGTCTACCGAATTCGTTATAAACACCAAACTTTAACTGTCTACCAAAGGACTTAAAGAACTCCTCATATTTTTCACGATCGTCCTTCATGATAGTTTGAAGCTCTTTTTTAATTTTATTTTTAATGTTCTTAGCAATTAGTTTAAGCTGACGGTCATGCTGTAGCATTTCCCTGGAAATATTAAGAGATAAGTCCTCGGAGTCAACCATACCTTTTACAAAGCTGAAATAATCAGGTAGTAGGTCGGAGCATTTCTCCATAATAAGCACACCACTTGAGTAAAGCTCTAGACCCTTTTCATATTCCTTCGTATAATAATCGAATGGAATCGTTTCTGGAATGAATAAAATCGCATTATAACGCACAGCTCCATCAACGCTTATGTGGATATGCTTAATCGGTTTATCAAAGCCGTAATGCTTTTCAGCATAGAAATTATGATAATCTTCATCAGTTAATTCGTTCTTGTTCTTACGCCAGATTGGCACCATACTATTGATTGTCTTCTCTTCTACAACATACTCGTATTCTGGCTGCTTGTCCTGCTGTTCGTCCTTGTTGTCTTCTGCAGCAGGTGTCTCAGGTTGTTCTTTTAGCTTGCGCTCTGCAATATCCATTTTAATTGGGTAACGGATAAAGTCAGAGTATTTTTTAATGATATTTTGCAGACGGTATTCATCGACAAATTCATCATAGTTTTCGTCTTCAGTATTATCTTTAATCTTTAAGATGATATCTGTGCCGACAGTGTCCTTTTCTACTGCTTTGATGGTATAGCCGTCTGCACCCTTAGATTCCCATTTAAAAGCTTCGTCACTGTCTATTGACTTTGTTATTACAGTTACGACATCTGCCACCATAAACGCCGAATAAAAACCGACTCCAAATTGACCAATGATATCATGTCCGTCTTTTAATTCGTTTTCCTTCTTAAAGGCCAATGAGCCGCTTTTAGCGATGACGCCAAGGTTTTTCTCAAGCTCTTCCTTAGTCATACCGATTCCCGTATCGGATATTGTTAAGGTTCTAGATTCTTTGTCAGGGGTTATTTTAATGTAGTAGTCATCTTTGTTGAAGCTAATATTTTCATCTGTTAGTGCACGATAATAGATTTTATCGATTGCATCACTTGCGTTAGAAATAAGCTCACGAAGGAATATTTCCTTGTGTGTGTAAATGGAGTTGATCATTAGCTCTAGGAGCCGCTTAGATTCTGCCTTAAATTGTCTCTTTGCCATTGTATCTCTCCTATACTTTGATTTATGTTTATATTATATATGTAGGAACGCACACGGGCGGGGCAGATTGCAGTTAGCTTTCGTTAGCACTCTAGCCCCGCGAGTGCTAATTTCTATTAATTTTATATCATATCAATTTTTCTCTGTCAATATTTGCACATAAGCAGGTTTAGATGCGGTCAAACAAAAGCTCTAACGCTGGTAATGTATTGATTATCTCTTCCTGTTCATGGGCTAGCAAAACTTGTATTGAAGTTCCTAATATAGTGCCTAGCATAATTCTTGCTATGGCGATAGACGATGGATTATTGTTAGAATCGGTAAGAATGTATTTTTCTATTAAATTAGCTAAGTTGCTAAATAAGTCATTGATGATATCCTTAAGGGATGTTGACCATAGTGACATGCTGGTAATATCATAAAACATTTTAAAAAACTCAGGTTTTTTTCGTAACATTTCTTGAAAGTATTCAGTTAAATACATTATTCTCTCTTTCTTGGAAGCACCTTTTTTTAAGTTTGCTTCTATTTCACCAACAAATTGTTTAGCCAATGTATTGATTACTTCCGTAAATAAACCTTCTTTATTCTTATAGTAATAGTTTAATTGACTTAACACGACTCCCGCTTCATCAGCAATATTTCTTAACGACACATTGGCATATCCTCTTTCTTCTATGCATTTAAAGGCAGCATTTAATATCTTCTCAGCTTGTTTTATATTGTCTAATTCATTACCCATGATTTCATCCTCCTGAATAGCCTGGAATATTGCCGTCTAACGGTAAATCTAAGCCCGCTCTTTACCTAGAAAACATAAACCAACTATATTGGGGCCAGTATGAGCGCCAATTACAGGTCCTACATTATTGATTATTACATCCTTAATATTATAAGAGGAGCGGATAAGTTCTTCCACTTTACGTGCATCTTCTTCGCAATCTCCATGGCAAATAGCAATCGTCTGGTTTTCAGGATTTTCGACCCTTTCCTCGAACATTTCTACTAAAGCTTTAAGGGACTTCTTCCTTCCTCTTATTTTAGAAACGACCTTTAGTTTACCTTCTTTATCGACTGTAAGCATTGGATTTATATTTAAAACAGTTCCAATCGCTGCGGCGGCTCCTGATATTCTGCCCCCGCGTTTTAGATGATTCAGATCACTTACAGTAAAAAAGTGATTTAGTCTATTTCTATTGTTTTCTAGCCAATTAATTAGTTCATCCTTCGATGCTCCACTTTTAAGAAGCTCTATTGCATGATAACATAAAAGACCTTCCCCAATCGAAGCACATCGACTATCGATTATATCTATTGATGCATCTGAAAATTCTTCTAGTAAATTATTTTTTGCTGTATGCGCGTTCTTGTAACTACCACTAAGAGCAAATGAGAAGCTGATGTAAATGATATCGTGCCCTTTCTCAAGGATACTCCTAAAGGTTTCTTCATACTGATAAATGTTTATCTGCGCCGTTGTAGGCATCTCACCATTACGTACACCGTCATAAAAATCTTTGTAAGAAATGGTATTACCAAAATCATCTTCGTAGGTTTTTCCTTTAAAGACAAAAGGGAATTTAGCTACTGTCAGCTCATTTTCAGTAATATATGTATGTGGTAAATCACAGCAAGAATCAATCAGAATAGTTGTCGCCATTGTTGTCCTCCTAATAATTATGTTTTATTATATTTTTAACACCTTTTTAATTCGGACGTTCGTCCAAATTTATGCTATCATATAACCCCTAATTTAGTAAATAACTATTTTTCACACAGAAAACCCGACAACAAATGGCTTGAGCCAAAATGATAATTGACCATTGCCTTTTTGTTGTAGGGTTCGATTTAGAATGTTATTAATCTTTCTTACCGTGTTAATTCAATCAGCAGATCTCCTGTTTGAATGGATTCGCCACTCGTAACATGTACCTCTAGTACTTCTCCATCAAACGGTGCCTGTACTGTAGTCTCCATCTTCATGGCTTCCGTGAGGATTAAGTGATCGCCTTTTCTTACTTTGTCGCCCTTTTCAACTAAGGTCTTGAGGACAGTTCCAGGCATCGATGCACCTATGTGACCAGGATTCGATTTATCTGCCTTTTGTTTGCAGGTGTCTGCAATCTTTACTTCCTGATCTTTAATAATTACCTCACGAAGTACACCATTTAATTCAAAGTAAACAAGCCTCGTACCATCGTCTCTCGGTTTAGAAACAGATACAAGCTGGATTATTAACGTCTTTCCACGTTCGATTTCTACTTCAATTTCTTCACCCAAGCGTAATCCGTAGAAGAATGTTGGTGTATCTAAAGCAGCTACATCGCCAAAGCGTTGACGGAAACGCTCGAACTCTTCATATACCTTCGGATATAAAGCATACGATAAGACATCATGAGTCGTAACTTCTTTTTCGAACATCTCTTGAAGCTTTTCTCTAATCTTATCGAAATCAACCGGCTCCATTAATTCTCCAGGACGTACTGATAGTGGTTCCTTACCTTTTAAGATAATTTTCTGCAGCGCTTCAGGGAATCCTTGATACGGCTGCCCTAGCTGTCCTTGGAAGAATTCAATTACAGAGTCAGGGAAGTCTAAAGAGTCTCCACGCTCGTAGATATCCTTTTCCGTTAAGTTGTTCTGCACCATATATAATGCCATATCACCAACGACCTTAGATGACGGCGTAACCTTCACAACATCCCCGCACATGTCATTAACAGTACGATACATTTTCTTGACTTCATCCCAACGGTTATACAAGCCAACGGCCTTGGCCTGCTGCTGTAGATTACTGTATTGACCACCTGGCATTTCATGCTCATAGACTTCTGTATGTGGAGCCATCATGCCGCTTTCAAAGCCACTGTAATATTTGCGCACTTCTTCCCAATATAGTCCTATTTTCTCAAGTGCCTGGATATCTAAATCTGGTTGTCGTTCTGTATTAGCCAAGGCATAATACAAACTGTTTCCACTTGGTTGCGAAGTAAGTCCAGCCATTGCCCCGACAGCAACATCTACGATATCTACACCCGCATCTATTGCCTTCGCGTATGTGAAAATACCATTGCCGCTAGTATCGTGGGTGTGCAGGTGGATTGGAATATCTACCGCTTCCTTCAATGTCGATACCAATTGGTATGCAGCCTCTGGCTTTAATAAGCCAGCCATGTCTTTAATACCTAGAATATGTGCCCCAGACTTCTCTAACTCAATCGCCATATTCTTATAGTATTTCAAGTCGTATTTGCTTCGCGTAGGGTCTAAGATATCTCCTGTATAGCAAATCGCCGCTTCCGCTATTTTACCCGTATCGCAGGTAGCCTCAATCGCTAGGCGCATACCTTCAATCCAGTTCAAGCTGTCAAAGATTCTAAATACGTCAATTCCAGCATCCGCGGACTCTTTAACAAACTCGCGAATTAAGTTATCTGGATAGTTCGTATAACCAACGGCATTTGATGCTCTCAGGAGCATCTGGAATAACAGGTTCGGCATCTTTTCCCTAAGCTCAATCAGCCTTTCCCATGGGTCTTCATGTAAAAAACGCATGGCTACGTCATATGTTGCCCCACCCCACATTTCCGTAGAAAATAGGTTCGGCAGCATGCGAGCTGTTGGCTCAGCAATCAGCGATAAATCATGGGTTCTAACACGTGTCGCTAATAACGATTGATGGGCATCTCTAAAGGTCGTATCTGTTAAAAGTACTTGCTTCTGTGCCTTTACCCAATCAGTTAAACCCTTTGCCCCTTGCTGTTCTAGTATTTGCTTCGTCCCTGATGGAAACGGCTCTGTCAGCTTTACTTTTGGAATAACTGGTTTGTCGAACACTGGCTTCTTCTTTTTATCTAATCCTGGGTATCCATTTACAATCGTTTCCCCTATGAAAGAAAGAAGCTTTGTACCCCTATCTCTGATAATTGGAAAATCGAATAGTTCTGGTGTCGTATCGATAAATGATGTGTTATATTCACCAGATAGGAAATTCTCATGGGCTACGACATTTTCTAGGAATAAAATGTTAGTTTTTAAACCTCTAATACGGAACTCACGCAAATTACGCACCATTTTCGCAGATGCTTGCTCGAATGTTAAAGCCCAGGTTGAGACTTTTACAAGCAATGAGTCATAGTGTGGAGTAATTACTGCTCCTTGGAATCCATTACCTCCATCAAGACGCACGCCAAAGCCACCACTCGTTCGGTAAGCTGTAATCTTTCCTGTATCTGGAAGGAAATTATTACTCGGATCCTCTGTTGTAACACGGGACTGAATAGCATAGCCATTGAGAATAATATTCTCCTGCTTAGGAATGCCTAGCTTGTCTCCATGTAGCTGCTCACCATCGGATATCATAATCTGAGACTGAACAATATCTACACCAGTAATCATCTCTGTAATTGTGTGCTCTACCTGAATACGTGGATTAACCTCGATAAAGAAAAAATCACCATTTGCTGTAACGAGAAACTCTACCGTACCAGCGTTAACGTAACCAACATTCTTACTTAGCTTTACGGCTGCATCACATATATCTATACGTAGCTTCTTGTCTAAACCTACACTTGGTGCAACTTCTACAACCTTTTGATGACGTCTTTGCACGGAGCAATCACGTTCATAGAGATGAACCATGTTGCCATGCTTGTCTGCTAAGATTTGTACTTCAATATGTTTTGGGTTTTCTACGAATTTTTCTACATAAATTTCATCGTTTCCAAAGGCTGATTTTGCCTCTGATTTCGCCCTATTATAGGCTTCTTCCAGCTCTGATTGTACACGCACAATCCGCATTCCACGACCGCCACCACCTAGGGAAGCTTTAATGATAAGTGGAAACCCGTGTTTATCGGCAAATTCCTGAACTGCTTCAATCGATTCAACAGGCCCATCACTTCCTGGAATAACTGGGATTCCTGCTAGGATTGCTTGCTCCCTGGCACGAACCTTGTCGCCAAACATCTCTAAGTGTTTTAACTCAGGACCGACGAAAATAATACCTTCTTCTTGACAGCGTCTAGCAAAATTGATGTTCTCAGATAAGAATCCATACCCAGGATGAATTGCGTCAACCTCATGCTTTTTCGCAATTTCTATGATACTTTCAATATCTAGATACGCTTCGATTGGCTTTTTACCTTCACCTACTAGATACGCTTCGTCAGCCTTATACCTGTGAAGTGAGCCTGCATCTTCTTTGGAGTAGATAGCTACTGTGCGAATATGTAGCTCGGTGCAAGCGCGAAAGATTCTTATAGCAATTTCGCCTCGGTTTGCAACTAATAATTTTTTGATTTTATGTGATTGATCCATTGACACACCTCCGTTTATTACTACTTTATAACATTTAGCTTGCACTTAACAATCTTTATATACTCATTTTTAAAAATTATTTTAAATCCTGCTATAAATGTGACAATCGTCTATCGATAATCATATACTAATATGCCCATTCTTAAATCCTGAAAGGGTAGAAAACTTATAGAAGAAGGTTTTATGGTGGATATGATAGATATAAAATCACTTAAACATGAAATATTAGGTAACGGTAGTTATATGCAAGGCCCTTATGGCGAGCGATTAATAACCTACGCTGATTATGTTGCCTCTGGTAAGTATGTACGATTTTTAGAGAATTATTATATAAAGCTTTATGAAACTTATGCAAACACCCACACTACTGACGACATTACAGGAAGATTTACGACAGGGTTATATAACGATGCCCTGGCTAAAATAAAAAAAGCCGTCGGAGCAAATAAGAATTACAGTATCATCCCTGTTGGTACTGGAGCTACAGGGGCAATCGATAAACTATCAAAAATTCTCGGCATCTATAAGACTCCTGAGTACTTTAGGCAACGGGAGTTATATGTTGAAAATTCTCAATATAAAAGTACTGAAAAAAATTTTCTTATGTCAGTAGATAAGGATTTCCATCGTCAACGCCCAGTGGTATTTATCAGCTCCTACGAGCATCATTCAAATGAACTGCAATGGCGAGAGGGTCATGCTGAGGTTGTTAAGATTGGCCTAGATAATGATGGGCTATTTGATTTGAACGACCTTAAACGGCGCGTCAGTGACCCTAAATATACGCACAGGTTGAAAATTGGCTCGTTCTCTGCGGCTTCGAATGTAACTGGTTTAAAAACCCCAGTTTACGATGTAGCAAAAATTATGCACCAGCACGGCGGTTATGTATTCTTCGACTACGCTGCCTGCGGTCCTTATGTAGAAATTAACATGTGTACGGATAAGGATGCTTACTTTGATGGTATATATCTTGCAATGCACAAATTCCTTGGCGGTCCTAGCTCATCAGGAATCCTAGTCCTAAACAAACAGCTATACAACAAATCTAATCCCCCAACAACAGCGGGTGGTGGGACTGTTAGGTTTGTCACAGAAGCTAATCAATACTACTTGGCAGAAATTGAGGAGCGAGAAGCTGCAGGTACACCTGGAATAATGCAGGTAATTCGCGCCGCTTTGGCATTAGAGCTTAAACATGAAATCGGTATACAGACCATCGAAAATATTGAGTCTGGATTTATCGAAAAGGCAATTTCAGAGCTTAGAAAAATTAGCAACATCGAGCTATTAGGTAATTTAGATGCTAATAAGCGTCTAGCTGTATTGTCATTTAACATTCGTCATAAAGATGGCTACCTTCACTATGGCTTTGTCTCTTCCCTACTAAATGACTTATTTGGCATTCAATCACGCGCAGGCTGTGCCTGTGCTGGGCCATATGGAATTAAATTGCTCAATATAGAAGCAAAAAAGCTGAAATTAATTGAAGAAGCCGTGCTCGTTGGAAATACAGCTATGAAACCTGGTTGGGTACGAGTTAATTTCCATTATACGATGGACACTAAGGCTTTTGACTATATTATTGCCGCTATTAAATTCATCGCTAAATATGGGTATCAATTCTTAAATGAATACCGTGTCGATATCCGAAAGGGTACTTGGACACATAAGCAGTTGAAGAATCAGTCTACTCCTATACTAAATCTTAAGGATGCTTGGGCGATAGAGAGAGTTAGTCTTAAAACACAAAAGCATAACTACGATCATTCGTACGATAAATATCTGTATGATGCTGAACAAATTAGAAAAGCGCTACCTCCCGTTGATAGGAAGCAGCGACTCTTTGGTAAACGTTCGTTATCTGAAGCTTCTTGGTTTTATCATGCTGACAGTACAGAGATAGTGATAAAAATATTACCTAACAAATAACCGCGTTTCTTCCACCTTTTTTAGCTTTATAAAGAGAATCATCTGCTCTAGAGATAATAGCAGATACACTATTATCATCTTTAAAAGTAGCAACGCCAAAGCTACTTGTTATCTTAAGCTTATCTACAAAACTATGGACTTCAATTTTTGTCCGTAGTTTTTCTGCTAGAATGCAAGCATTTTCTAATTTGGTATCGGGAGCAATAATTAAAAACTCCTCTCCCCCCCAACGCCCAACGATGTCAGATGCACGGATACCCTCCTTTAGAATAGTAGCAAATTCTTTTAACACAAGGTCTCCTGTTTGATGTCCGTAATTATCATTGACAGCTTTAAATCGATCAATATCCGTGAGAATGACTGAAAAGATCTCTCCCGTTCTTTTTGCTCGTATTAATTCCTGCTCTAATGCTTCGTCCAATTTAAGTCTATTGTATATTTGCGTGAGTTTATCTGTAACAGATAGTTTCTTAATTTCTTCCTCTAAACGCTTACGCTCAGTAAAATCCTCAATGATTCCGATACCACCAATGATAATATTATCATCAATTAGCGGCGTGAAAGTAGCCCTTACCATAACCTCTTTACCAGAAATAACAGATGTATATATGTCTTCATAGTGCGTCACTTCGCCATTTAACGTTTGTTTTATGCAATTAACTATCTGCTCATTACGTAGCTCCAGCATATTTATTTGCGTCGCTTGCTCCTTAGTAATATCAAGTATAGAGCAAAAGTGGTTGTTGACAGCTATAATTTCTCCTGCGGGACTAAAATTAATAATGCCAATCGGAGAGTTTTCAAATATCAAATTAATTCTCCGCTCACTTTCCCACAACTTTTTCTCTGTGTTTTTAGCAATTGTAATATCTCTTATAACATTGATTACTAGTGGCTCTGTGTCTGAGTAAAAAAGCTTCGCGGATATCTGGCCAATTTGTTGTTGTCCTTCTTTATTTAATAGTCGAACTTCAATATTATTGCAAAAACCGTAAGCTAGTAATTCTTCTTTAATGACCTCTTTCTTCTCCGAATCATTTGTATACAAGTACATGCTATTTTGAACCTTTGCAGCAATATCTGCCTCTGTGTAGCTACTATTGTCTAAGTATGCTTGGTTGTAATCAATAATACGAAAATCATCTAACGTTGTTATTAAAGTAGGATCTGGGATTGTTTGAAAAATGGTTTTAAAGTGTTTCTTTGCAAGCTCTGCTTCTGCCTTTAAAATTTTCATTTTTTTGTTCATTTGTTTTTGGCGATAGTTCCAATAAAGAAGCAAACCTGTTAGTAATACAGCAACTGTCGCAACCTGTACTAATAACTTGTAATTTGTTCCTTCTTCAATCTTAATATATACGTGACGGTTAATAATTTCCTCACGTTCTTGAGGAGTAATAGTAGCGATACCTTTATTTAATATATCCCTGAGCATTGGCTCTTCTTTTAACACGCCCATCCTAAGATAGTTCGTATACTGTGGGACTCTACCTGCGATTTTCAGATTAAAATATCCTTCTGCCCGAATTGTGTAGGCAGCAATTGTTAAAGAACGTAACGTCATATCTGCTTGTTTGTTTTCAACCATTTGCAAAGCTTCTGATTCTGTTACCGTAGTAATGATGGTTAAATTCGGGAAGTCTTTGCGAACGCGTTCTTCTATGGAGGTTCCCTTTGGTAGGACAATCGTCTTATCAGTTACAGCTGAAAGGTCTGAAATATATGGATACTCTTGACGAGTGATAATTACATTTTCATCTATAAGTAAAGGCTCTGTAAAAACCAACCACTCTTCACGTTCTGGGGTCTGATTGAGGAAAGGTAAAATCATGCATTTCCCCGCCTTAGAGTATTCTAAGGTTTCGGGCCAATCAATAGTAGGAATAATTTCAATCGTAATCCCTAGACGGGTTGCTACCAATTCAATTAAATCTGCTGCAATCCCCGTAAAATTCCCTTTCTCATCTAAATGCTCAAAGGGAACCCAATCAGGATCTACGCACATTGTGATACTTCCTAGCTCCTGTAAATATTGCTGTTCTGCTTCCGTTAGCAGGATAGTAGGAGAATTTGCATTTACACTTGCATTAAAAAACGAACTAAATATAGTAATAATAAGTAAAATACCAAGAATCCTTGTCTTCAACTAGACCCCTACCCCATTTCGAACTTCTTTCTGCTTAGTTTTCTAAATATTAGTATAATTCAAAATACTATGTTTGAACATAGAAAATGTTATAATATTGCTTGTATTGACTATTACTAATTATATTATTTAATGAATTGAATTAGATGTATTTCAGCTGTGATAAATCTGTTTCTTCTTTATTAGTGAATTGGGTGTTTATTGCACTTAAATAGAACCACCAGTGTGATGAGTCAGAGCCAGTATGTGCATCAAATTGAGCCAGTATGTGCATCAGTGAGAGCCACACTAGTTTTATCTTTATTCTTTTTTAGATTTTTAATAGCATCAACCAACTACGCAGGTTGTCAAGGGCGAGCGGTTTTTGCTCGCGAAGTTCACCCTTGACAGCCACGCAGTTTTACATCCTATTCTTGGTGTCTGTGAAAACAGGCACCTGCCT